>NZ_JBWXVH010000004.1:0-203478 GCF_059900945.1 Fructilactobacillus sp. X8R1C1
CGAACACAGAAGTTAAGCTTCAGCACGCCAAGAGTAGTTGGGGGATCGCCCCCTGCAAGGGTAGGACGTTGCCACGCAACCCAGAGTTTTTAACCATTTGGTTAGGAACTCTTTTTTTGTGCCGTAAATTAGGTGTATAATTACCAACAATTAAGTCATAAGGGTAGTGATTTTATGAAAATACAACGCTGGTACCGTTTTTCACTCGGTTGGCAAATTGTATTTGGCTTGTTCTTAGGGATTATCTTAGGTGTTATTTTTTATCAGAATAAAGATGCCATTAATGTAATGCAAAACATTGGGACTATGTTTATTAGCCTAATTCAAATGATTGTTTTACCAATTGTGGTTTCTTGTTTAACGGTTGGGATTGCCGGAATGGGTGACATCAAAAAGGTCGGACGAATTGGGGTAAAGACGCTGGTTTACTTCGAATTAATGACCACGGTTGCTATTATTTTGGGTCTCTTAGTCGCTAACATCACTCATCCCGGAACTTACATTAATGTTCATCAAATGCATGGATCGACGGACATTAGTCAATACATAGCGACTGCCAATCAATCCAAAAATACAGGAATCTGGTCCATGATCATGAACTTAATTCCTACTAACATCTTTGCGTCATTAAGCAAGGGTGATATGATGCCCATCATTGTTTTTTCGGTCTTCTTTGGTTTAGGAACCGCAGCCATCGGTGAAAAGGGACAAATCATTATTAACTTCATGAGTGCGGTCTCAGAAGTTATGTTTAAAATTACAAATTGGGTCATGCACCTAGCTCCAATTGGAGTTTGTGCCCTAATTGGGGTCACCTTGGCCGAACTAGGAATTAAGGCCCTGTTACCGTTAGGCTATTTTGTTTTCTTAGTTTACCTCACTATGCTTGTCTTCGTTCTGGTAGTAATGGGAGTGGTGGCTCGCCTCTGCCATTTCAAACTCTCGGACCTTTTGGCGGTTATTAAGAATGAAATTGTTTTAGCCTTTTCGACTGCCAGCTCTGAGGCGGTTCTACCTAAGATGATTCAAAAAATGGATCACTTTGGCGTTAATCCATCAATCGTTTCGTTTGTTATCCCAACCGGATACACCTTTAATCTTGACGGTTCGGCAATCTACCAGTCACTGGCGGCTCTTTTTCTTGCCCAAGCTTATAACATTCACTTATCGATTGGACAGCAGGTTACCTTACTGATTGTATTGATGATCACTTCAAAGGGAATGGCCGGAGTTCCAGGGGCCTCCTTTGTTGTGCTGCTTGCGACTATTTCAACGATTGGCGTTCCCATGTCTGGTTTGACCTTCATCGCCGGCATCGATCGGTTCATTGATATGGGTCGGACGGCAGTCAACGTGGTCGGCAATTCACTTGCGACGGTGGTAATTGGAAGTTCTGAACATGAATTTAACCGGAAGCAAGCGAATAGTTATGTCAAACAAGTTAAATCAAAAAAAGCATAATCGTTAAAGCTGAAGTTGGACATTTAAGCTGGTTTCAGTTTTTATTTTGTCGTTTGTTAAGAAATTGATAAAAAAGCATTGACAGGATTGGTCGTTTCAATTTACAATCAGTGAAACTAATGAAAGGAAGTTTTAGCGATGACGGCACCCGTAGTTTCCATGATTAGCATTTTATTATTCATTTTAGTCACAGTGATGATTAAAAATTGTGTGGATAATAAGATGCTTTTAAGTCAGAGCTAACTTCTTCTTTAAGTCCTCACAGTTTTGTTGGTAACTGCGGGGGTAAGCAGGTAATGTCCTCCAGTTACGTGAACTGGGGGACTTTTTTATTTTCAAGAAGTTAACTTTAATAAATAGTTCAAGGAGGGTTTGAAATGACAAATAAAGAAACGCTGGCTCACGAACAGCGCGCTTACTCAAAGGCAGCACGAATTAAGTATTTTGATATTGTAATTAAATCAGGGGCCGGAGCAATTTTAACGGACGAAGATGACCGCACTTACATTGATCTCTTATCCAGTGCATCTTCAACTAATACCGGACACTGTCATCAGAAAGTTGTCAAAGCCATTTCAGATCAAGCTAGCCGGTTGATTCAATACACTCCAGCCTATTTTGCGACTTCTGAAGAAGCTAAGTTAGCGCCACGATTAGCTGAATTGGCTCCAATTGACGGGCCAACTAAAGTGGCTTTTGGTAATTCTGGGTCTGACGCGAACGATGCGATTATTAAATTTGCGAGAGCATTCACGGGCCGTCAGTACATTGTGAGTTTTACCGGTGCTTATCATGGTTCCACGTATGGTGCAATTAGTACTTCGGCAGTTAGTCTCAACATGTCACGCAAAATTGGGCCACTCTTACCTGGTGTAGTTAAGGTTCCCTATCCAAGTCCATGGAATCGTCTAAAGGGTGAAAATGATGATGAATTCAGTGATCGGATGTTTGAGGCCTTTAAGTTGCCATTTGAGACTTATTTACCAGCTGAAGAGACGGCGGTCATTGAGATCGAAGCCATTCAAGGTGATGGTGGTTTTATTAAAGCACCAGAACGTTTTTTAAATCGGGTGTATCGATTTGCCAAGGATCACGGCATCCTATTTGCCGTAGATGAGGTTAATCAGGGCCTTGGACGAAGTGGGAAGATGTGGTCAATTGATTATTTTAAGGATGTGCATCCAGATTTAGTTGCGATTGGAAAGTCAATTGCATCCGGATTGCCGCTCAGTGCTGTTGCGGGTCGAAAAGAAATTATGGATGCCATGGATGCACCTGGGAATACCTTTACGACGGCTGGTAATCCAGTGTCGGCGGCCGCTGCTAACGCTACTCTAGACGTCATTAAAAACGAACACTTGGTAGAACGAAGCGCAAGATTAGGCAAACAGGCCAATCAATTCTTTAAGCAAATGGAAGACCGATTTCCATTTATTGGTGACGTTCGGATGTATGGATTAAATGGTGGAATTGACATTGTTGACCCTCAGACCAAGAAACCAGACGGTGATGCCGCTAACAAACTAATTTATCGAATATTTGAGTTAGGGGCCATCATGATTACCGTCCGTAGCAATGTTTTACGTTTCCAACCACCGTTGGTAATTAAAGAAGCTGATTTAAAAAGGTCCTTTTCAATTATTGAACGAGCAATGCAAGAATTAAACGACGGAAAATTAACTAAATCACCCGCAAACATGGGTTGGTAACCAAAAGGAGTTTGAAGCATGAAAAATATTTGGCACAAGATGAATGAAAAAGTTGATTTTCATTTCTATATATCTAAAGATAAACACTTGGAAAAAACCATGACCGTTAAGGACTTCCTCGCGCTCGGCCTTGGAACCATCCTTTCAACGTCAATTTTCACCTTACCTGGGATTGTAGCAGCTAAGTATACCGGACCGGCCGTTGTCATTTCGTTCATCCTAGCAGCACTAGTAGCTGGCCTCGTAGCAATGAATTACGCTGAAATGGCGTCCGTCTTGCCCTTTGCCGGCTCTGCTTATTCTTGGATCTCAGTCCTGTTTGGTAAATTTTGGGGCTGGATCGTTGGCTGGGCGCTACTAGCGGAATACCTCATCGCCGTGGCCTTTGTTGCCGCTGGACTCTCATCAAACGTCCAAGGACTAATCTCGCCGCTTGGAATTACGCTACCAAAGGCAATTTCTTCCCCACTTGGTACTAACGGAGGGGTAATTGATATTATTGCCGTTTTAGTGTTGGCACTTGTCACCTACATCTTGATGCGTGGTGACCGACAAACAACTCGAATTTCAAACGTGTTGGTAGTGTTGAAACTGCTGGCAATCGTGACCTTTATCGTGGTTGGTGCGACCGCTATCAAAGCCCAAAACTACGTTCCGTTTTTCCCGAAAAGTCATCCGAATCCTGATGGAACGGTCTTTGGTGGCTGGCAAGGGATCTACGCTGGAATTTCAACGATTTTTCTCTCCTACATTGGGTTTGATTCCATTGCCTCTAACTCTGGTGAAGCTAAGAATCCCCAAAAAACCATGCCACGTGGCATCATCGGTTCGTTAGTAATCGCTACGATTTTCTTTATTTGTGTTTCACTAGTGTTGGTAGGGATGTTTAAGTACACCATGTATACTAACAACGCCGAACCAGTGGGGTGGGCGCTTCGACAAAGTGGTCACACTATTGTTGCCACCGTCGTGCAGGCCGTGGCGGTTGCCGGGATGTTAGTGGCTTTAATTGGAATGATGATGGCTGGTTCCCGTTTAATCTATTCCTTTGGCCGTGACAAAATGTTGCCCAAGGCCGTTGGCAAACTGAATCAAAAAAAGATTCCAAGTAATGCGCTCTGGATCATCACCATCATTGGAATCATTCTGGGGGCCATTTTTCCGTTTACCTTCCTCGCCCAATTGATTTCAGCTGGGACGTTAATTGCCTTCATGGCGGTCTCACTGGCCATGTATCCACTCAGAAGACGCGAAGGGAAAACCCTCCCCAAGGCGGCTTACCGGATTCCTTTTTATCCAATCTTACCCGCATTAGGCTTTTTGGGTTCCCTCGCTGTCTTTATGGGACTCGATATTCAGGCTAAAATTTATGCGGTCGTTTGGTTCCTGTTGGGTGTCATTATTTACTTCGTTTACGGCATGCGTCACGCCGACTCCAAGATTCCCGACAGTGATGATCAAGAGATTGACGAGAACCTTTAAGTGTTGAATATGTGACTTTTATCCCAAAGGTGGTTGAAAAATCAATATTCGCGTAGTACTCTTAGAACAATCTTAAAAGAAAAGGGTGAATTAGTAATGTCAGATAAAAGGAAGAAAGTTGTTCTAGCATATTCTGGTGGTCTTGATACTTCAGTTGCGATCGCTTGGTTGACTGATAAAGGTTATGACGTCATTGCAACCTGCATCAACGTTGGCGAAAACAAGGACCCAGAATTCATTAAAAATAAAGCGCTAAAGGTGGGTGCCGTCCGCTCATACGTCATTGACGCTCAAGATGAATTCGCTGATGAGTATGCTTCAGTCGACTTACAGGCCAACGCCATGTACGAAGGATCGTATCCGCTTGTTTCTGCTTTATCAAGACCTTTGATTGTAAAGAAATTGGTTGAGGTCGCAAAGAACGAAGGCGCCGATGCGATCGCTCATGGTTGTACTGGAAAAGGAAACGATCAGGTCCGATTTGAAGTTGCTATTCATGCCCTTGCTCCCGACATAGACGTGTTAAGTCCAGTTCGTGACTGGCACTGGTCTAGAGAAGACGAGATTGAGTACGCTAAGGATCACAATATTGATATCCCAATTGATTTAGATTCACCATATTCAATTGACAGTAATATCTGGGGTCGTGCTAACGAAGCCGGGGTCTTAGAAGATCCATGGGTTAGCGCTCCAGAGGATGCCTTTGATATGACCAAACCGGTTGAAGAAACGCCCGATGAACCAACCGAACTAGAAATTACGTTTAAAAAAGGTCTTCCAGTTGCGTTGAACGGCAAGCCCATGAAATTCGCTGATATCATCAAAGAGTTAAATACGATTGCTGGTGAAAATGGAATCGGTCGAATTGACCACATTGAGAATCGGTTAGTTGGAATCAAATCCAGAGAAGTCTATGAGACTCCTGGAGCAACGGTGCTCCTTAAAGCTCACAAGGAACTTGAAGATTTGACCTTTGAAAGAGGATTGGCACACTTCAAGCCCATTGTTGAAAACGAAATCAGTGAGGTCATCTACGACGGACTCTGGTTCTCACCACTAATGGAGTCACTTCAGGCCTTTTTGAAGGATTCGCAGAAACACGTCAGTGGGGTGGTCAGAGTTAAGTTATTTAAGGGTAACGTCACCGTCCTTGGCAGAAAGTCAGAGAACTCGCTGTATGATAAGGATCTTGCTACCTATACCTCATCGGATTCATTCGACCAGGTAGCTTCCAAGGGCTTTATCAAATTGTGGGGTCTTCCAACGAAGGTGAACTCCCAGGTTCAGATTAAAAATCAAAAGCAAAAGGACAAAAGTAAATGAGCGATAAACTATGGGGTGGCCGCTTTACCGAGCAACCTGATGAATCGGTTGATAATTTTGGTTCGTCAATCTCTTTTGACCAGTTAATGGCCGACGAGGATATTGAGGGATCGCTAGCTCACGTAAAAATGCTAGAAAAGACTGGCATTCTTCCCGCTGGCGACGTTAAACAGATTGTCAGTGGCTTAGAGGGCATTCAAACCGATTTGCACGCTGGTAAAATTAAGTTCTCCAAAGCAAATGAAGATATTCATATGAATATTGAAAAGATCCTCACCGATCGGATTGGTCCGGTGGCCGGAAAACTTCACACGGCGCGTTCCAGAAACGATCAGGTGGCAACGGATTTTCATTTATACCTAAAAAAGCGGCTTCCCAAAATCATTGACGAGGTTACGACTTTACAGAAAACGTTGGTGAAGATGGCGGATGAAAACGTGGAGACCATCATGCCGGGTTATACACATCTTCAGCATGCCCAGCCCATCTCGTACGGACACTACTTGATGGCGTATTACCAGATGCTGAAGCGTGATAAGGAACGTTTTGAGTTTAACAAGAAGCACACGGACATGCTGCCACTGGGAGCGGCAGCCCTTGCCGGGACTACGTTTCCCATTGATCGCCAGTTTACTGCTCAAGAACTTGGTTTTGATCAGGTTTATGCCAATTCATTAGACGCGGTTTCTGACCGTGACTTTTCCCTGGAATTTTTGAGTAACTGTTCCATCTTGATGATGCATCTGTCCCGTTTCTGTGAAGAGATTAGTATGTGGGTTAGTTATGAATTTCAGTACCTAGAAATCAGTGACGAGTATTCGACCGGAAGCTCGATCATGCCGCAGAAGAAAAATCCAGACATGGCTGAACTGATTCGGGGAAAGACCGGGCGCGTGTATGGTGACTTGATGGGACTTCTGTCAACCATGAAGTCACTACCTTTAGCCTATAACAAGGACTTACAGGAAGACAAAGAAGGGGTCTTTGACGCGGTTAAGACCGTCTTACCGGCACTCAAGGTGTTCAACGGGATGCTCTCCACCCTAAAGATCAATAAGGACAAGATGCGTGATAGTACCAAGCATGATTTATCAAACGCAACCGAGCTGGCCGACTACTTGGCGGCCAAGGGGGTTCCATTTCGTGAAGCCCATGGAATTGTTGGTAAATTGGTCTTGAACTGCATTCAAACGCACCGTGACTTACAGGACCTGAGTTTAAAAGAGTTACAGAAAGCCTCATCTGTAATCCAGGATGATGTCTATCACGAACTCGATCCAGAAGTGGCCGTGAAGCGCCGCAACTCCGAAGGTGGAACTGGATTTGAGCAGGTCAGAGCGCAGATTAACAAGGCTAAAGCTGAATTAAAATAAAAAAGTAAAAAAGACTGAAGCCGCATGGCTTCAGTCTTTTTGCGTTCTTTGATAGCAGAATTTCTTAAATTAGATTTGCTTTTCATTTCACAGGTGGTACACTTTGAAAAATTAATTAAGAAATTGTTAAGGAGATGAAGTTCAATGAGTAAGTCGAAGTTAAAGACTGTCATGCAGTTGTTGTTGGTCGTTGTCATTGTTGGAATGGGTACCTTGTTAACACGACGACCAGCACACGCGGATGACCAATCGTTGAACCGAGTCAAGCAATCAGGAACACTGACCGTCGGAACCGCTCCGGATTATCCTCCGTTTGAGTTTCAGGTTAATAGGAATGGGAAACAGGACGATGTCGGCCTTGATATTGACATTGCCAAACAGATTGCGAAAAATTTACACGTTAAGTTAAAGATTAAAAATATGAGTTTTGATTCTCTGCTGGTAGCCGTTCAGTCGGGTAAGATTGACATGGCAATTGGCGGAATTAATCCGACTCCCGAACGGAAGCAGAATGCTGATTTCTCCAAGATTTACTATAGCGGTGGACAAGATTTTCTCATCAACAAAAATGATACTGGTAAGATTAAAAACAAAAATAGTTTAAGTGGGCAAAAGGTTGGAACCCAGACCGGAACCTTGCAACAAAGTTTAGCTAAAAAGTATATTCCCAACGCGCACGTAGTTGGGATGGACAAGACACCAGATTTAGTTCTTGCACTTAAGACCCATAAAGTTGCCGCTGTTGGGGTTGAAAAGCCAGTGGCCCAAGCCTATGTTGCAAACGATCATGCCCTAAGGGCCGTTGATTCGGGTTACAAATTAAATAAAAACGACGTTGGGACTGCCATTGCGTTTAAGAAGGGTAACACGTCCCTTGTAGGCGCCGTCAATCAAAGTATTGATCAGATTCACCAAAAGAACCTGATTCCACAATACCTAAAGGATGCCGGGAAGCACATGAAGGTTAATACCCACAACACGTCAATGTGGCACTACTGGAAATACTTTGCCACTGGGGTTGAATACACTTTAATTATCTCGGTCGTTTCCGTCTTCTTCGGCATCATTCTTGGCATCATCTTGGTACTGATGAGACTCTCGAAATACAAGTTCTTGAGCTGGCCGTCAGTCGCCTACACCGAGTTTGTCAGAGGAACACCTATGATGGTACAGGTGCTGTTCGTCTACTTCGGTTTAGGCGTTCTGGTCAACATTCCCGCGTTAACCGCCGGCATTATTGCCGTTTCCTTAAACAGTGGTGCTTATGTCAGTGAGATCATCAGAGGTGGGATTAACGCCGTTGACAAGGGGCAGTCAGAAGCATCGAGAAGTTTGGGGCTTTCTAAAAAAGACATGATGGCATCGGTTATTTTGCCCCAGGCCTTTAAGAACATTTGGCCCGCCCTTGGAAATGAATTTATCACCATTATCAAGGACAGTTCCATCGTTTCAATCATTGGAGTAACAGAAATCGTGTACGAACTAAACATCGTTCGGGCTGACACTTACAGAGGAGTGGCACCGATTGCCGTCGCAATGATTCTCTACTTTATCCTCTCGTTCTCGTTGTCAAGGGTGCTGAACTACTTTGAAAGAAGGATGAACCATGACTAAAACTGATAATGAAACGTTGATTCAAGTCAACGATTTGAAAAAAGATTTTGGGGAAAATGAGGTCTTAAAGGGCATCGACGGAACCATTAAAACGGGTCAGGTCATCTGTGTGATTGGTCCCTCTGGTTCCGGTAAGAGTACCTTTTTACGGTGTCTGAACATGTTGGAAGAACCCACCAGCGGACAAATTATCTTTGATGGAAAGGACCTTACCAGGTTCAACCACAAAGAGGTTGCTACTTTGGGTGAACGGATTGGGATGGTGTTTCAAAGCTTTAATCTTTTTCCTAACATGACCGTCTTAGAAAATTTAAAGCTGGCTCCTAAAAAAGTGAAACACGTCAAAGATCAGGAGGCCGCTTCAATTGGACTGAGATTACTAGACCGAGTGGGATTAAAGGGGAAGACCAATGTTTATCCGTCCAGTCTCTCTGGTGGACAGGCCCAAAGAGTTGCCATGGCTAGAGCACTTGCCATGAATCCGCAAGTTATGTTATTTGATGAGCCTACAAGTGCACTTGATCCTGAAATGGTCGGTGAAGTGCTTCATGTCATGCAAGGACTGGCCAACGAGGGCATGACGATGGTGGTTGTGACCCATGAGATGGGTTTTGCGAAAAAGGTAGCCGATGAAGTCTGGTTTATGGCGAACGGTTACATCCAGGAAAAGAATACGCCGGATCAGCTCTTTGACCATCCCCAAAATCAGCGAACCAAAGAATTTATCGATAAAATTATTAATGAAGATGAGTAGACTAAAAGAGCTTCCGTTTGGAAGCTCTTTTTATTTTCTGACCGTTAAATTATTCGGGATGGTGGCGACATAGGGGTCGTGTCTTTTTAGATACTGCACAATTAAGTCGGAGGCACTGTCTGGACTTTCGTTGATTACCTTCTGGGTGTTAAACATGTCATAGTC
Source organism: Fructilactobacillus sp. X8R1C1 (assembly GCF_059900945.1). Classification (NCBI taxonomy): domain Bacteria; kingdom Bacillati; phylum Bacillota; class Bacilli; order Lactobacillales; family Lactobacillaceae; genus Fructilactobacillus; species Fructilactobacillus sp. X8R1C1. Next base: position 9,882 of record NZ_JBWXVH010000004.1, read on the forward strand.
GCCACCACCAATGGCCCGATAGTTATTTAACGCAACCTTTAATTCCTGATTATAAGCAATGGGCTGATCGTGATAGTTGAGTTTAACCACCCGGTTGCCAACCGGTTGGGAGATGTCAAATTCGTAGTCAATTCCACTGTAGATGTCGTAGTTGAATAGTTGCATTTTGGGGGTAATGAATTTGGGGTCAATGACAATCTTACCGTTTTGAATGGCGAAAAATTCGGCACATTTTTCGAGGGCCCGCTTTAAATCCGCTCCGGTAATTTTTTCGGCCATAATGGTGTTGGGGTAACTGTAACCGTTGATGATTTCACGCATTGAAATGTCATGATGAAAGCCCTTAATATCATCGTTGAAGAGGGCGGTTCCGGCGATGTCAACGTTCATCGCATCCATCTCCACCCGATTGATAAAGTCGATGTAGGGATGATTGTTCATTCGGACCTTCATGGGATCGTCAATCAGCATGCTTGCTCCCGTTGTTTGGCCGACTGGTTGATCCAGCCAGTCTTCCACCTCGCTTTCGATTTGATGATCGGGAATTAGGTCATAGTCTGGTTGGGTGTGAGCCGTTGAAATGAGATGACTGGAACTTCTAACAAGCTGTTTGTTAGAAGTTAAATCCAGGTCAATTTCACCGACATCACTGCCGTGAACTCCAGGTTGAGTGAAGGGAACGCCATTAATTTTTCCCGCCAACTGACGGTGCTGATGACCCGTAATGAGGGCATCAATTCCAGGGACTTCCGTCGCAATGCGGTAGCCTTCGTTTTCTGACGTGTCTTTTTCAGTTGGCTCACCGGTCTTGGGATCGGCTTCAATCCCACCATGGTAGGCGACAATGACCACGTCCGCCCTTTGACGTAATTCAGGAACATACTGCTTAGCCGTTGCTAGTGCTGAATTAAATTTTAATCCATGAATGTTATTGGGACGCTCCCAATTGGGAATAAAGGCGGTCGTTAGTCCGAGAATGGCAAACTTGACGCCTTTTTTTTCGATAATTACGTACGGTTGATCGGCAATCTTGTTAGAAATGGCACCCTCAATGTTGGCGTTCAAAATGGGGTAATTCCGTTTACTCTCAGTGTCCCTAATGTACTGTTGGCCGTAGTTGAACTCGTGATTTCCCAGGGTAGCGGCATCATATCCAACGTCAGCCGTTATTTGACTGAGAAGACGACGTTTGTCTGCGCCCTGTTCTGACAAAAAGGTTGAAAATGGTGATCCTTGAATCCAGTCCCCATTTTCAATTGCTACGATAATTTCGTCGTCTTTTTCGTCCTGTTGTGCTTTTTTGATGATGGCACCCGCCTGAAGCATGCCGAGTGAAGCGTGGTTATTGCGGGTTGTATAGTTAGTGGGGTACACGTATCCATGCACGTCACTGGTTGATAAAATTCGGACTTTCAAGTTATTATGCCACCTTTTCCGTGTTTTCTGATGTAGTGATGGGAGTCTTGTTTTCGTGTTTTAATTCCTTGATTGACAGCATGATTACGAAGCTAACGAGGTAAATCCCGCTCAAAAAGAGGATCACCGCCATGAGGTTAAAGCGATCCATCAAGAATCCAATCAGGACGGTGGAAAAGCTGCCGACACTTTTAGCAATACTCATGATGGTGTTGTTGGCCGTTGCCCGAATCTCGGTTGGGTAGAGCTTGCTGACGATGGTTCCATAACCACTATACATCCCGTCGGAACAGAAACCAACGATTCCACCACCGATGAGGAATTCCAACTTATTTTGCGCGATAATCAGTAAAAAGACTGAGGCAGCGGCGGCTAGTAGCCAGATGCCATACGCCAGACGACTGCCGAGGTGATCCTGAACGATCCCAAAACACATGATCCCAAGTGACATGCCGACGATGGTCGCAATCATCCAGAGGGAGGAACCGGCCACTGAGATGTGCATTCTTTCTTGAGCAATTGAGGGAAGCCAACTAATGAGACCGTTATAGCCGGCGATGTGAATCATGAACATAATCATGATTCTGACCGTTAGAAAGCATTCTTTCGGGGTGGCGAATAATTCGGTCCAGTGGCTGAAATCACGGTTAGGATCTTTTTCAATGGCGTTTCGGTTCTCGGTAAATTCTTTACTCTCGGGTAAGTGAAATCTGATAAACCAAGCTAAGATAACGGGAACGATCCCAATGAAGAAGAGGACGTGCCAACCAAAGTGGGGAAGAATAAAGGCAGATAGGAGGGAGGCAATAATTGAACCAATCTGACCGCAGACTCCAGCAGCGGCCGACAAGCGACCGAGATATTTCTTGGAGAAGGCCTCACTTAGCATGGTAATCGCAATCCCATACTCACCAGAATTACCGACACCGATGATGATGCGAAAGAGACATAGCATCCAGAACGAGTTGGTAAGTCCCATTCCGGCGGTTCCAATGGCATAGATAATGATGGTCCAGCAGAGAGTTTTGACCCTTCCATAACGGTCGGCGATTGCGCCAAAGCCAATCCCACCGAAAATGGATCCGATGGCGGTAATGGCTGGCAGTAAGCCACCCTGAGCCTTTGAGATGTTTAAGCTAATGATGATTGAAGCCAGCGCCAGTGACATGAACATGGCGTCCATTCGTTCCAGGATGAACCCAATCCCAGTTGACCACGTGATGCGCTTTTGATACTTTGTCAATTTTGGCATAAAAAAATTGTCCTCCCATTTAATTCTGCAGGGTCCAGATTCACCGCACAAAATAGCATGAGAACACAATCGTTCAATCATTATATGGATAACATGTTATGCTTGTGGCTTCTCTGAACCATTTAAAGCTCTATATTGTAATTAATATTATCATAAAGTTGATAAAATGCAATGCAGTTTTACTGAAATAAATTATGGTTATGAGATTAGTTATTAAATATACCAGTTTGTATTTAATTTAAAGAATTATTTTTCAGTTTTATGTTTATTATGCTTGTGTTTTATTCCAAAGTTAACTAGAATGATAAAAATAGTAAAGTGGACACTGTCCACGGAAGGAATATATATAATGAATGATGTATATGAACCAATTGCTATTGTAGGAATTGGTTGTGCTTATCCACCAGAAATTTTTAACGAAAAAGACTTTTTTGAATTTGTTAAAGGTGGAAAAAATGGAGTAAATGTTGTTAATGATTCTATATGGGATAAATCTAAGTATTATTCTTCAAATCATAGTGAAGATGACAAGACATATTGTGAAAAATCAGGATTCTTAAATAAAATGCCTATGGATTCTTTGCTTTTAAAAAAGTTTGATATAGATTTTGATTCTGTAAAAGTGTTAAACAAAACTCAGCAATTGATGTTACATACCATATTAAGTGCTATTGACGCGACGGGATCTTCAGTTGATGATTTTAAAGATTCTTTATTGGTTGTAGGAAATATGTTAGGTGATGAAGCTTATGCAAATTTTGTCTTAGCTAAAAGGTATGTAGAATATTTTAAGATTGCTAAAGAATTTGGGATTAATTCATCTGATTTATTGAGCAAATTAAAGGATTCAATGTTTGATAAATTTATTAGTAAAAATATATCTCTTTTTAATATATTTCCATCTAATTTGCTTGCTGGTGTTACAAAAACACTTAATTTGAATTGTAATTCTTTTGTTCTTGATGGCGCTTGTTCGGGTAGTTTATTAGCTTTAGATGAAGCAATCAAAAACATTCATTTGGGTGAATGTAATAGTGCAATAGTTACTGGTGTATTGGGGAATATTGGAGTTACTGGAAATGTTGCGTTTTCTAAAATCGGAGCTTTATCCTCAACTACCGCAAATCCTCTAGACGAAAGTGCTGATGGATTAATTCCTGGTGAAGGATGTGGCACGGTCATTTTAAAGAAATTAACTGATGCAGAAAATGATGGCGATAATATATTGGGAGTTGTGTCAGGTTCTGGTGTCTCAAGTGATGGATCAGGTAAGTCGATTTATGCCCCTTCATCTGAAGGTCAATATAGAGCAATGAAAAAAAGTTTGTTGAGGAGCAACATTGATTTTAGTGATGTTGATTATGTTGAAATGCATGCTACTGGAACACCAGTTGGGGATAAAGTCGAATTAACAGCACTTGAACATTTAATGAATGAATATTTACGAAAAGATAAATTATATGTTGGCTCTATGAAGCATCAAATTGGCCATAGTTTTTCAGCAGCTGGGATGGCAAATTTATTTAAAGTATTGTTATATTTTGATGAACCTAATTATCCAATTACATTTGGATTTAATAAGTATCCAAGTGACTTAGACGATGATATAAAAAATAATATAGTTGTAGTTGATAAAAAGGTTGATTGGCTCAGTAAAAACAAAACACCTAAAACGGCAATGATAAATGCTTTTGGTTTTGGTGGTATTAATGCAAATATAATAGTTCAAAAGTATAAAGAAGGATATTTTAGTGAAGAACAAAAAGAGTCTAAATATGATGATGTATATCAAATAAATGGTATTGGTTTTGCATCTAGTAAATTTAAAGATGTTGATTCTTTTATTAAAAATAATGAAACTACTATTGATTTTCCATATTTAAAATATAAATTACCTCCAACCGTTGCTGAAAAGATTGATTATTCTCAAAAAATTGGCTTAATAGCGGCTAATGATGCTTTAATTGATGCAAAAAATAATTTATCAAAAATAAAACGGGATAGAATAGGATTATTTGTTGGAGGAATGCTTGGGCTTGAAAAAGCTTACTCTTATGATAGTAGGATTAGAAGTAAAGAACTATCTGAGTGTTTGCATCAATTAAATTCGAAAATTAATGATAGCACTCTAAATGAAATTGAAGGTAAATTTAAAAATTCTTTTACTAGTTTAAGCGAAGATAGTTTGCCTGGATTTATGGATAATATTGTTGCAGGAAGAATTTCTAATGCATTAAATATTCAAGGCTCTAATTTAGTTATCGATGCAGGTGATAGTTCTTTTGTTACAACTTTGCATCAAGCTATTAATAGTTTAAATATAGATGAATATGATGCAGTAGTTGTAGGTGCCGTTCATGCTAATACTGATGATAGTTATTTAGATTTAAAAGCAACAATTGAAAATAGTAAAGTGATTGACCCACAAAAATCAGCATGTTTTTTTGTAATTACCAAAAATACAACAAAAGATTCTAAATATGGGTACGTCACGAATCCTGTACCTTCCCATATTTCAAACAAAGATAACTCATTTAAATCTAAGTTTAGAAATTATTTAGGAACTCAAGATGCAGTAGAATTATTAACTTCCGTAATAAGTGATCCAGATACAAAAACTGAATTTCATACTAAATCTAATAATTATCAGAATTGGGAATATAATTTTTTGCCTAGAGTGACAAATATTCGTAAAGAAAAAATTGCTTTTTTTGATACTTATGATGCTTATAGTATTGAAGATATGATTAATAATAATAGTTTTTCAGAGAAATTATTAAATACGTCGAGAGTTGCAATTGTGTATAAATGTAAGAAAGATTTAATTGAAAAAAGTAGATTATATAAAAAAATTAAAAAGGGAGAATAGTATGAATATTTCAAATGGATTAGAAGAAAAAATTAATAACAATGTAAAAGATATAATTGAAGGGAAAAGAACTAAAAATTACGTATTTGAACCCTCGTTTGAATCTGCACAAGATGGGACATCTGTAATAAATAATAAGGATGTTGTCATGCTTACTTCTAATAATTATTTAGGTATGGCAACAGATGCGGATGTAGAAGAGAAAATGAAAGATGCTATTGATAAATATGGAAGTGGAACCTGTGGTGCAAGACTGCATAATGGAACAACTGATATGCATGTTGAATTAGAAAAGCAATGTGCCAAATTTTTTAATACTGAATCTGCGGTTATTTTAAGTTCTGGATTTATGGCAAATTTGGCTGCCATTTCATCTATAGCTGATGATGAAACATTAATTATTACTGATAAACTTAATCATGAAAGTATAGATGATGGAATTAAATTATCTGGTGCAACCGTAAGAATATTTGAACATAATAACATGGAAAAGTTAGAGTATATTCTTTCTAATAATGATGACTATGATAAAAAATTGATCATTGTTGAAGGTGTTTATTCTATGGGCGGTGATTTATGCCCACTAGATAAAGTCAATGAATTAGCAAAAAAATATAATGCAAGTGTTTTAGTCGATGAGGCGCATGCTTTTGGATTTATAGGTAAACATGGAAGAGGAGTTTCAGAATTATTTAATGTAGAGAAAGATGTACATATGAGGATGATAACTTTTAGTAAATCGGCGGCTACGGTTGGTGGATGTATTGCAACAGATAGAAAAACTGCTGAGTATATAAAGCATAATTCCAATCAATATATTTTTAATGCAAGCTTACCACCAACAATTATTGCTGGAACAATTGAATCTATTAAAAAAATCCAAACAGAAACATGGAGGAGAAAAAAATTATGGGAAAATACACTAAGGTTTAGACGTGGACTATTATCCATGGGATTAAATGTAATGGAAAGCACATCACCAATAATTCCTATATTTGTTGGTGATGATGTTCTAAACATGAAAATCACAAAAGAATTATTAGATAAAGGTGTCTATATAGCAACTGCAATATACCCAGCTGTTCCTCATAATTCGAGTAGGTTGAGAGCAACGATTACATCGTCATTAACAAATGCCGAAATTGATTATTCATTATCGACTATTAAAGCTGTTTTTAGTAGTAATGGATTACTTTAAGGGGTTTTGATAATGAAAGACAACACTTTATTAAAAAATAATGATATTTTGCAACGTATACCAAAAATATATAATAATATAGCATTTACTTTTCCTGGACATGGATCTCAATATAAAAAAATGTTTAAAGATTTTAACAATAGTATTTTTAAAAAATATTTAGCGCTAGGAGATAAATACTATCAGGAAGTATCACAAACTAATGACAAATTAAGCGATTTAATTAACACCCCTGCTATTAATTATTCTTATGTAATGCAACCAGCTATATTTATAGTTGAATATTCAATGTTTCAAACGATGATTAGTTATGGAATAAAACCAGATATTTTAATTGGCCATAGTTTAGGAGAAATATCTGCATTAGGTTGTGCAAATGTATTTTCTTTTAGAGACGGAATTGATATATGCTACAGAAGGGCTAAAATATTGAATTTCTTGCCCCAAACAAATAATGGAATAATGTTAAGTATCAATATGGATAAAGATTCAATTAAAAAAATACTTGATAGTTATCATATGGAAATATCTATTGTTAACGACAATCAACATGTTGTTACTTCAGATAATATTTTTAAAATTTTAAAATTAAGAAAATATTTGGATTCAAAGAAAATAAAATCATCTATAGTTAAAAGTCCATTCCCATTTCACTCAAAACTAATGGAGCCGGTAGTTGAAAAGTTTAAAAAGTCTATTACTGAATTTAAGTTTAATGAAATGAACTATAATATTTATTCGCCAATTTTACAAAGAGAGTTAACTAAAAGTGATATTAAAAATATTCCTGAAATTATTTCAAATAGTTTAATTAAAAAGTTTGATTTTGAGAAAAGCATTAAAGAGATTCATTATCAATATAAGGTAGGAATATTTGTAGAAATTGGATCAGGATATATATTGACTAATCTAGTAGATAATATTTTATCAGATTGTTATGTTTCAATTAATTTAAATTCTCCTAAAAGCGATGATAATTTAACGTTTTGTGAAGCAATAATACAAATTAAATTGAATTTAATTAAAGATCGTACAGAAATGGAAGGTAATAAATCAATGAATGAAAACGATAGTAAAATTACTGAGATCCAAAAAATAACTGGCTATCCGGAAAATGTCGTATTTGAAATGATTCATAGTAAATATGACAATATCAGCATAAAATATGCAGTTTCTCCGCAAGTAGCTAAAAAGATTCAGTCTATTATAGACCTTAATGATACAAATATTAATATTGGAAGTATAAGCAATTCAAGTTTAGAAAATGAAAGTATAGATAATAATGTAAAGAATGATGAAATAAAAAATGAAAGTGATACAAACATTGATGATCTTGTATTGAATACAATTGCATCGAAGACAGGGTACCCCAAAGAGGTTTTACAAAATGATGCTGAATTAGAGGCTGATTTGGGTATCGATTCAGTTAAAATCGGTGAAATAATAAATGAAATTTCTAAAAAAAGTAACATTGATATTACAAATCAAACAATTATTCCTAAATCTGTAGGAGATATAATTGATTTCTTTAATACTAACTTAAATAATACAGGTGAAATTAAATCTATTAAACATAATGATAAGAAGAATGACAAAGTAAAGGATAAAAATGGTACAAACATTGATGATCTTGTATTAAATACAATTGCATCGAAGACAGGATATCCTAAAGAAATTTTACAAAATGACGCAGAGTTGGAAGCGGACTTGGGCATTGATTCCGTAAAAATTGGCGAAATTGTAAATGAGATAGCTAAAGATTTAAACATTGATGATATTAACAATAATTCATCAGTTAAAACTGTTGATGATGTTATTGAGGCCTTTAAGGGAAAGTATTATGAATAAAGCTAATAGATATGAAGCAGTTACTATTCCATATTCAATAGTAGACGAAGATAGTAAGTTAAACTTGTATAATAAGAACATTATGGTTATTGGAAATAGTGATAATAAAGAGCTTTCCAGTAATTTGGTTATGTTATTAAGTAAAACGAATAATGTTGAATTTTGTTCATTTAGTTATAATACATCTGATGATGAATTGAAAAATTATTTTAAAGATAAAAGTAATTTCGACGTAATATTGAATATGAGTTCTTTTTTTACTAATTCAGATTTAAACGATACATTTAATAAATGGAATGACAAAGTTAATTATATTTACAATTGTGCATTTTATTCATCTAAATATAATTATGAAATGCTGAGTAATGGAGCCTGCTATATAGGACTAACTAATGTTGGCAATGCTTTTGGCATTGAAAAGGGTGGTAATACAAGTAATAGTTTAAGTGGAATTTTAACCGGATTTATTAAGGGATTAGAAAAAGAACTAAGGCCGATTAATTGTAAAGTTGTAGATTTCGATAGTGATTATATACATGATAATGATATTCTAGAAAAAACAATCATTTCTGAAATGACCTCATTTGGAAATAATATTGAGATAGCATACACGAAAAATGAGAGGAAAAAGGTAGTAACAATACCTGCAATTAAATTAAATAAAAGTAAAGATATTTCAATAAGTAAGAGCGATACAATCTTGTTTACTGGCGGTGGCAGAGGAATAACAAATAAAATATTAATTGGGATGTTAGAAAGGTACCAATGCGCTGCTGTTATAACTGGAAGAACTAAAATAACCGAAGAAACATATAAAATTGCAAGAATGAATGATGATGAATTAAATGATTATAAACGAAAATTCATGATGGATGAATTTAATAAACATAGTAAAGAATCACCTTTATATATGGCTAATGAATTTAATAAATTATTACATTCTAAAGAATTGTTAGAAAATTTAGAGTATTTGAAAAGTAATGGATATAATATTGATTATGTTTCGTGTGATTGTAGTAATGATGATGATGTTAACAATTTAAAGAAACGATTAATAAATAAAGGTATAGACATAAAAGGAATAGTTAATGGTGCAGGTCTGCCATCGTTTGGTAAGATAATCAATAAAAATGAGAAATTAGCTAATCAAGTTGTTACATTAAAAGCCAATTCTTTATTTTTATTGAATAAATATTTTATTAATGAGAATACAAAATTTGTAATTAGTATGGGATCCATTTCAGGAAGATTTGGTATGGATGGTCAAGCTGACTATTCCGCTGGCGCAGATGTTCTAGTTAAAATAACTAATGAATTAAAAGCAGTTAATTATAATTCTAATGCTATATTTAAAGTTATTGGTTGGCCTGCATGGGACAAAGTTGGAATGGCATCTAATTCAGATGTTATGGAAATTCAACAAAATCAGCGGGGATTAACTTATATTGATCCAACAGAAGGAGTAAGACATTTTTTAAATGAACTTAATGATGATGGAAATGGTTCAGAATATTTATATTTTGGAGAATTGGGTACAGAAAATATGCCTAAAGGGCAACTAGATTATATTAATTTAGGAAAATATAATTATAAAACTCAATTAGACGAGAATAATCATGTGGTAAACAAGATAAAGTATCCTTGGATTAACAAAATAAATAAATATAGCAACAAATTTATTGAGGGTCAGAAGAAAATAAATATTTCTGTTGATAAACATTTAGAAGAACATATTGTTAAAGGACAAAATGTTTTGGCAGGAGTTTCCATGTTGAAATATGCGCCGAGCTAAGCAAGTTATTTTGTGATATTCACGATTTTGATGGGTTTGAAATAAACAAGATAAAGAACTTTAAATTTAATGAATTCGTTAAATTTTATAAACAAAATCCACTATTATTAAAATTTAGGCTTTTTTTAGTTAATAAAAGCAGTAATGAAATGATGTTTAAGTTTGAAATTAGATCTGATTTTATGAATTCAAATCATAAAGTATTGAGAGAAGATAGATTACATTCTAGTGGTGAGATAATTTTATCTAAGGAGAAAAAAGCTAAGAAGAAATTTCATCCTTATGATTATATATCCAATAAAGGGGTTAATATTGATCTTTCTAAATATTATCGTGTAGCAAAAGACAATATTTATTTTGGGAATGATTTTAAATATTTAAATAGTGTTGAGTTATTTAAGAATGATATTGGTATGGCTATGATGGAGGAAAAAGATGAAAGTGTAATTTTGAATGATATTAAAGATTATTATAGTCAAATAAATCCTATTGGCATTGATAATATAGGTCGAGTAATGTTATTAAATGAGTTTAATAATTATGGGAATTCTATAATACCTATAAATATTATTTATTCTGTCTTTTTTTCTAGAATGAATAAAAATAATGATTATAAAATTTTTTGTAAAAAAATCAATGATAGTAATGAATATGTTAAGTATATGGCAATTGTTGTGGATAATGATAACAATATTATGCTTGAAATACCTTGTATGAAATTAATTAAATTAGAAAAAAGTTTAAAAAACAATGAAATTATTGAGTAAAATAAGTAATAAAGTTGGTATATTTGAATCATTTGAATTTGATTATAATAGTAATATAAATTATCTGACCAAATTTTTAACTGAAAAAGAAATTAGATCTAAAAAACTCAACTCTTTATCTAAAGAGAGACAATTGTCTTATGTTTATAGTAGAATTCTTCTTAAATCAATCTTTCTAGAAATTAATGCTAAAAGTGAGTTTTCTAATATTGACATTGTAAATAGAGAAAATGGTAAGCCAATATTAATTTATAATGGGATAGTTAAAGATAAATATTTCATAAGTATCTCTCATTATTCCAATAAGGAATTTGTTGGAATAACTACGGTTAATTGTGGAATTGATTGTCAATTGGTATTAAAAAATAATCATAATTTTTTTGAATATTTTTGCAATAATGATGAAGAATTAAGATATTTTGAGATAGCAAAAAAAGAAATGAGTATTAATAAATATATGACAATTTTGTGGTGTATTAAAGAGAGTTGGATAAAGTTAACTAGTCATAAAGAGATAGTTTTACCTAGAAGCATAAAATTAAATATTGATAGTATTCGATATAGTCAAAAATTTTTGGTAGTTCATACTAGAATAAATAGTCAATGTCATACTGCAAGAATAATTTTTTTGAACAACTATTGTTATTGTGTTCTTTATTAAAAGCAGGAGTTTTATGGTTAAAAATAAAAAAGAATCTTTAAAATATGAAATGATAAAAAAGGGAGTTGAAATTGTTAAATCAGGTGGAATTGATAATGTTTCTTTAAGAAAAGTAGCTAGTTTATGTGGAGTCACGCATTCGAGTCCTTATAGGCATTTTAAAAATAAAAATGACTTTTTGAACTATGTAATACTTGAAATATCATCAATATTTGGAGCGTATCTTACAAAAAATATTTCCATTGAATCTAGTTATAAAAATATGCTTATAAATATGGGTTGTAAATTTGTTGAATTTTCAGTCAAATATCCAAAATTTTTTGATGCATTATTTTTAAGTGATTATGTCATACCAACAAAATCAGAAAATGAAGAATTAACATCTGATGTATCTTTACCTGGTTTTGATGAGTTTAAAGATATTGTCAATAAGTTTTCTTTAGAAAATAAAATCCATATGAAAAATAATATTGAAACAATGCAATTATGGAGTTTTATTATGGGTTTATCTATAATAATAGGACATCATAATATCCAAAGTTATGATAAGAATTGGACAAAGGTAATTATTTCTAAAATGGTAAATATATATATACTAGGAAGTAGGTAAATTTTGAAAACATTAATCGTTTATGCTCATCCATATAATAAAAGCTTTAATCACTCAGTTTTAGAAGCAATTGAGGATAAAAATAAAGGAAACTGTACTGTTATTGATTTATATAAAGATAAATTTAATCCTGTATATACTACTGATGAATTAAAGCTATTTAAATATGGTAAAACAACAGATCAATTAGTGGAAAAATATCAAAAAATGATTTTATCATCATCTAAAATTGTTTTTATATTCCCAATTTGGTGGAATGAAGCTCCGGCAATTATAAAGGGATTCTTTGATAAAGTTTTTAAATGTAAATTTTCATATACTGACACTAAATTTGGAATAAAAGGTAATATAAAAAATATTGAGAATGTTGAAGTTTACACTACATCTAAGTCTCCAACTTGGTATTTAAAACTATTTGCTGGTAATTATATAAGAAGAGTGTTTATAAAAAGTACATTAAAGCAAGTTGGAATTAATAATTGTCATTGGAGTAATTTAGGAAACATCAAAAAAATAGACAATATAAAGAGAAGTAAATATTTAAGTAAGATATAAATAACAATTATTTCTTAAATACGTATAATTTTATAGTATGATATATGGTACACATTCTTGTACCTTAAAAGACTTTGTTCGATATTTAATTGAGCTAAGTCTTTTTTTGTTTGAAAATTAAATTATCTTATGGATATTATTTTACCCACAAAAAAACAGCCGCATCACTGCAGCTGTTTTCCAATCTTTAATTAACACATGTGGATTCCCATCTTTTTGTATGAATTCATAGCGGGGATATCTAAGTCCTTCACCGGGATGCCCTCTTCTTTTGAAAGAGCGTTCAGTAGGGTATCCATGTTCATTAACTTGTACTTCTTGTGTGGATCATTCTTGTCATAAGCTTGAATTTGGAGCATCATGCCACCGTCTTCGTGTTCCGTGATGTGACAGTGATACATGTAAACACCAGGAAAGTCGAACTTAACTTGCAGGCGAACTACTTCACCAGGGTTAACCCCAATGGTGTCTTTCCAACCGTGTTCGTTTGGATAAGGATCACCACCGTTTCTGGAAAGTACTCGGAATTGAGTTCCGTGCATGTGGTAGGGGTGAACCATCCCACCATCCATTTCATTTGAGTTAGATACTTCCCAAATTCGTTCTTTGCCAACTTCTTGGCGATCGTCGATTCGTTGCATGTCAAACTTCTTGCCGTTGATTTCAACGGATTCGTCCATTCCAGACATAGCTGCCTTATGAACGGGAGCGTCCTTGTCAATTTTGGCAAATGGTGGCATGTCAACGAGGTGATCTGGGAGCTTGGTGTTGTCTGGTGCGAACTCATGAATCTTAAACGTCATGATGGGAACGTCGTCGGAGTAGAGTTGAACTTCATCACCGGGTTTATAACCACTGAAATCAACGATGACTTCATCACGTTCGGCACAAACCATCATGAGGTGTGTAAACTCGACTGGTTCAGGAAGAATTCCGCCATCAGAACCAATTTGGGTGAACTTTAGATCGTCATCAAAGTGAAGGCGCCATTCACGACGGTTGGAGCCGTCCAGGAATCTGAGTCGTACTCGTTGGGTAGTAACATCAAAGTAGGGGTTCACGGTACCATTAATCATGGCAGTTGGACCTTGAACACCGTCTGGATCGTAGTCTTCTCTGTAGTTTAGTTGGTTACCCTTGTGGAAATGACGGTCTTGTAGGACAACGGGAATGTCATCGACTCCGTAATTTCTTGGGAAAGGTAACTTGGATTCAATGTCGTCTTGAACAACCACTGGGGTTGCAAGACCCTTGTAGACTTGTTCAGAAGTTTCTGGACATGGATGAGCGTGCAACCACAATGTGGCAGCAGGCTGATCCACCGTAAACTCAATTTCACTGCTTTCACCAGGGTAAACTGGTGCGTGACAACCACCGTCAACGTATGGACCGGAAACATTTAGTCCGTGCCAATGAAAGGTGGTTAAAACTGGTAAGTCATTTTTTAAGGTCACATGCATGTGTTTACCCTCTTTTAAAATGATGGTCTTACCTAAAATACTAGCGTTGTAACCCCAAGTCTTTGTTTTTTCACCGGGTAAAATCTGAGTTTCACCTGGTTGAGCATCCACCGTGTACCACATGTCGGTATCGGTTTCTTTATCGGGCTTTAAAATTTCGGGGATGTTTAATTTGTGTTCTGGAACATCAGGCACCTTGAGTGGAATGTATCCACCGTCATGGGTGTTAAAAGCTGGTTCATCATAGAAATAATCATTGTATACTTTTCGTTCGGACATTGTCTTGTTCCTCCCTAATTGTTTAACTATCTACTACACCATCATAATACAGCTTTTTAGACTATAATGCTTGTTTGTTAGCTAAAAACATAGAAAAAGATCGACTATTAAAGTCGATCTTTTTAAAACGTTGATTTTATTGTTCTTTGTACCATGGGTAATGGAAGTTACCTGGACGGTCAGTACGTTCGTAAGTGTGAGCACCGAAGTAATCACGTTGTGCTTGAAGCAAGTTAGCTGGAAGTACTTGAGCTCTGTATGAGTCGAAGTATGAAACGGCAGCTGACAATGATGGAACAGGAATACCTGCTTCAGTAGCTAACGAAACGATCTCTCTAGCTGAGTCTTGGTACTTGTTAGCGATGTCTGAGAAGTATGGGTCCATTAACAAGTTAGTTAACTTAGGATCCTTATCAAAGGCATCAGTGATGTTTTGAAGGAATTGGGCACGAATAATGCATCCAGCACGCCAAATCTTAGCTAATTGGTCGTACTTCAAGTCCCAACCGTAGTGTTCTGAGGCCATTCGCATTTGTTCGAAACCTTGAGCATAACTCATGATTTTACCGAAGTATAATGCTTGGCGAGCCTTTTCAACGATTTCGTCGCTGTTAAACTTAGGTTCTTTGGCAGGACCATGAAGAACCTTTGAAGCAGCCATTCGTTCTTTTTTCATCATTGAGATGAAACGAGCGTAAACTGATTCGGTGATAACTGATTGAGGAGCACCAATGTCTAAAGCATCAATTGAACTCCACTTACCAGTACCCTTGTTAGCACCACGGTCTAAGATTGCGTCAACAATTGGCTTGTTCTTGTCGTCGCCTAAGTCATCTTTTCTAGTCAAGATGTCAGCAGTGATTTCGATCAAGTATGAGTTTAACTCACCCTTGTTCCAATCTTTGAAGATTTTAGCAAGGTCATCAACTGAGTAACCAGCAGCATTTCTCAAAAGGTTAAAGGTTTCATCGATTAATTCCTCGTCACCGTATTCGATACCATTGTGGACCATCTTTACATAGTGACCAGCACCGTTAGGGCCAATGTAAGCAACACATGGTTCGCCATCTTCGGCCTTAGCAGCAATCTTTTCAAGGATTGGAGCAACACGGTCGTAGGCTTCTTTTTGACCACCGGGCATTAGTGAAGGGCCTTTAAGAGCTCCAAGTTCACCACCAGAAACACCCATTCCGATAAAGTTAATACCTGACTTAGCAAGTTTTTCACTTCGAGCCATAGTATCGTGGAAGTTAGTGTTACCACCGTCAATAAGAGTGTCACCCTTATCAAGTAATGGTAATAGTTCAGCAATAACGGCATCAGTTGGCTTTCCAGCTTTAACCATCAATAAGATCGTACGAGGTTTTTGAATTGATTCAACGAAATCCTTAACGTTGTAACTTGGAATCAAGTGTTTGTCACCGTGATCCTTCATTACTTGTTCAGTCTTACTTGCAGTACGGTTATAAATTGCAACTGTGTAACCGCGACTTTCAATGTTGAGGGCAAGGTTCTTACCCATAACAGCCATACCAACAACACCAATGTTTGCTTTTTTATCAGCCATAATATACCTTCCTTTTCGAATATATATGTTAATTCATTACACTAGTAGTTTACCATTTCACATTAGAATTGTGAAATAGAAACTTCAAATTTTGTAAGCACTTTCTTTACTTTTCAGCAGGGAAGTACCAACTGTGACCATCTCGAGCTAATAACTCGTCTGCTGCCTTTGGTCCCATTGAGCCTGGTTCGTAGTTAGGAAAATCAGGTTTGGTTTCGTCCCAGTACTTCTGAATGGGATCAACGTACTTCCAAGCGGCGGCAACTTCTGGCCAGCTTGCAAAGTTGGTGTGATCACCATTTAAGATGTCATGGAAAAGACGCTCGTATGGTTGAGGAACTTCTGAAGCCCGAGCATCATTTTGTAGGTAACTAAGGTCGATGGTTTCGGTATGGAAACCTTGTTTGGAATCCTTGACGTTGACTCTCAGTGTAATTCCACCGCGAGGGTCAATTAAAATTGAGAGGACGTTGGTTTTAAGAGTATCTGGCAAACCGGCTTTACTGAAGATGTTGTTAATGTCTTTTTTGAAGACAATATCAACTCTAGTGGCTTTGGTTTTTAACTTCTTACCAGTTCGAACGTAGAAAGGAGTGCCCTCCCATCTAGAAAGATTGTAAGTTACTTTTCCGGCAACAAAGGTATCATTATTAGAATCGTGTGGAACGTCTGGCTCGTCACGGTAGGCGGCTGAACCACTACCAGCTCCATATTGACCACGAACAAAGTTCTCTTTGACACCCTCAGTATTGTAGAAGTTCATACTTTCAAGGGTTTTGACCTTGGTAGCACGAACGTCAGTATCAACAAATGATTCTGGCTTATCCATTGCAAGGAGGGTCATGATTTGCATGGTATGGTTTTGAATCATATCACGTAAAGCACCGGCTGTGTCGTAATATCCGGCACGGTCTTCTACGCCAAGTTTTTCGGATAGGGTGATCTGGACGTTATCAATGTAGTTGTGGTTCCAAACGGCATCGATGATGGGGTTACCAAATCGAATAACTGGGATACTTTGAACCATTTCTTTGCCTAAATAATGATCGATGCGAAAGATTTGGTCTTCCTTAAACGCAGCGGTTAATTCATCATTTAATTTTTCAGCAGATTCATAGTCCCGACCGAATGGTTTTTCAATTACCAAGCGGTTAAAGCCACCATTGTCTGAAAGAACGTGTTGTTCCTTCAGATTTTTAGCAACGATTCCAAAGAATCTTGGGGCCATTGAAACATAAAAGATCCGATTACCATTAAGTTCGTATTTCTTGTCAAGTTCGTCGGCTAATTTACTCAAGGCCTGATAATGTTCCACGTTGGTAACATCATGAGATCTGAAGTAAAAATGACTAGCAAACTCTTCAGCTTGTTCTTGATTATCTGCTTCTGACGAGATGGAATCTAAAACCATTTTTTGAAATTCCTCATCGGTGTGGGGTCGTCTAGCTAACCCAAGCAGTGCAAAATGATTGTCAATACTGCCCTTTTTGTAAAGTTCAAATAAGGCTGGATATAACTTTCGCAAAGCAAGGTCACCAGTGCCACCGAAAAGCATGAATAATGCACGGTTAGCAGTTGCCATTAATACTCACTCCTTTTAATAATTATAGTTATTCGTATACAAGACCAATTATATAACACTACTGCTACCAAAAAAAGTGGTTTATTCCTTATTGTTCCACATATGAAAGCGCTATCTAAAGTATCCCTAACTTGACGCATTTCTTCATTATAAATAGTTTAAAATAATTTTTTGATTGCCAAATTGGTACAGGTCATAAAGTGGTTGGCCGTAAAAAAAGGCTGATAATTTAAACGACATAAAAAAGTTTTCTACCATAATAATGGAGAATCGATGGTTAAAAATAAAATGGTAGTGGAAAATTCAAAGCGGGAAACAGTGATGATGTGAATCTAATGATCGTTAGATTCACATAGTAGAAACAGGTCAAAAAAGGGAAAATTAGGTTGAATTGACCTAAAAATATGGTTGTCAACCTTTTTTTGAAGTGATTTTGAAGAAATTGAAGGGAATATATGGCAAAAAAACGAGTAAAAATTACAAAATGATACAGGAAACACTCAATAATTCGGTGATTTTTAGGGTTATGTTGCAAAACATGTTACTTATGTTACAAAATAACAAAAATCGGCGATTTTTTTAAACACTGTGTTATTTGTGTGTAATGTTTTCCGTTTAGTATATACATTGTTGATTGATACAGGAGATCAACGAATTTAAAAAACAGAAAACCGGAAAACGAAAATTAGTTAAGAAATTTAGATTAGGAGTGATTATTATTATGAAGTCAAAAAGTATCAAGGCCGTAGTTTTATCAAGTGCCGCAGCATTAGGTTTATTAGCAGTAGGTGCTAACACCACCCACGCTTCAACAAACGTTACAGTTAAATCAGGTGACACTGTTTCAGAAATTGCTCAACAATACAAAGTTTCTACTAACCAAATCGCCAAAGCTAACCATTTACAAAATGTTGACCAAATCTCAGTTGGACAAAGATTAGTAATCCCAACTGGTGTTACTGTTCCAAATGCAGTATCACAACCAGCACAAACTACTGGTTACCAAGCACCAAAGACTACTCCAGCTGTTAAAGCTCCAGTTGCTAAGGTTGCACAACCTGTACAACAACCAGTTGCTGCTCAACCAGCACCAAAGGCTCAAGTACAAGCCCCAGCCCCAGTAGCACCAAAAGCTCAAGCTCCCGTACAACAAGCCCCAGCTCCACAGCAACAAGCTAATACTCAACCAACCCAATCACCAAAGGCTAATGTACAAGCATCAACTCAAAAGAGTACTCCAGCCCCAGCAGCACCACGAACTAACCAAAGAACTTACGCTGTACAAACTAACACTGTTAAACCAGCTAACGTTAACTATTCAAGCAACGGTGGTGATGATGCAGCCAAAGCTTGGATCACTGCACGTGAATCAGGCGGCTCATACACTGCTTCAAATGGTAACTACTACGGTAAGTATCAATTATCTAAGTCATACTTAAATGGTGACTACTCAGCTGCTAACCAAGATCGAGTTGCTAACCAATACGTAACTTCACGTTATGGTTCATGGTCAGGTGCCCAATCATTCTGGCAATCACACGGTTGGTACTAAGATAGATTTATACTAACTAATTAAGAAGAATTAATTGAAGTCACGGTGATCGAAAGGTCGCCGTGACTTTTTTAGCTTGAAAAATAATCAATTTATAAGTTATACTAATAGTAGACTTTTGCATGGAGCCAGGATTCTATTAGGATATTGTGAAAAGAAGTGGGTGTTGTGAAATTTTTCCTATTTTTATTGCACAAGGATTTTATTCTATGGTATAATGTCTTTGTGAAAGATGTTATTAGATTGCGTGTCTGTGGTGCTTTATCACCATTACAAACATACAATTTATTAGCAATAAAATAATATATTTTTTGGAGGTAGTTTTTTATGGAAGCAAATATTGGTAAGAAATTAGTTTTAGGTGTGGCATCATTAGCAGCCGTTTTAGGTTTGTCAATGGCCATTGAGAACATTAATGTAAACGCTGCTCCTGTTCATCTTCCAGCAGACACTAGTGCAACTCCTAATGACACTACTGGTTCAGTACAAGGACAATCAAAAGCTCACGTTCAAGTAAGAACCGGATACTTAACTTTACAAGAAGTTCCAGATTTAAACTTCGGTGAAGCAGCCAACAACAGTAACCCACAATTTGGGATTCCGTTGCATGATAACCAAACCGGTAATGGTAAACCACAATTAGTTGTTGTTGATGGTCGTACCGTCAAAGATCAACCAAATGGTGCTGGTTGGACTGTTTCAGCTGCTTTAGGTCAATTCAATGATCAACCAGGTAATGGTTGGGGTGTTCAATTGAACCAAACCGCTGTTAAAAACAGTATTGGAAGTGCCGCTCAAGTAAATACTCCATTGTTGAATGCTGGAGCTGACAATTCTTCCCAAGTTCTTTCAGCTAATGCTGGTCAAGGTTTAGGAACGACTTCAGTTGACTACTCAAAGAGTACTGACGCTAGTTTGAATATGCCAGCTAACGTTACTCCAGCTGATTACAACGCACCAATTATTTGGACTCTTAACGCACAAGGCCCACAAAACCCAACTAACTAATAGTTCTCTTTACGGGTGTGTATTGTATAACCAAGAAGACAGACCACGTACGGTTTGTCTTCTTTTTAGTAAATTAGAAAATTAATTAAGTAGGACGTGATTGTAATTTTATCAAGGTTGAAGAAATTCTGGTTACCGTTTTTACTTGCCGTTGCAACCATTCTTTTGATGATTCCGATACTTGGAACCTTAAAAACAAATGCAGCCCAAGGTCCATCAATTGCGGTTAAACCGAATTACACTAAGAATCAAATTAAGCAAGATGGAGTGATCTTTGTTCAAACCAAGCCGGGTCAAACCCAACAAATTAGTTTGAGCATCGTTAATTTATCCAAATCACCCCAGTCCTTTAGCATTGAACCAACAACTGCTTTTACTTCCGGTGGTGGTGCCATTGCGCTCAATCCGACTAATAAGTTTCCGACTGATAAAACTTTGAAGTATAAATTCAAGGATTTAGTCCAAGGAGACAAAAAGCAGACGATTAACTTAGCTCCTAACAAGGGAACCAACGTTAACTTTAACGTAAAAGCTCCTGACAAGACCTATCAAGGTGTCATCATGGGGGGACTGTACGTTAGTCCACAGTTACCACCTTCTGCAGCTAAATTAAGGGGAGTCAGCGTTAATAATAAGTTTGCTTTAGCAATGCCCGTCTATCTTCGTGACAACACTAATCAAACCATTAAACCAAAGCTTACGGCTCAAGGCATTAAACCGGGGAAGGTAGCTAGTGAACCGGTGATTTATACCAAGTTGGCAAACGAAAAGCCCACGACGGTTAGTCAAATGCATTTAAAAGACAAGATTTACCGAAAGAGTAATCCGAAGAAGGTCTTGAGTAAGGCCAACCAGAGTGGCTTAAGTATGGCGCCTAATTCCAACTTTAATTTTATGAATAATTTTGGCAAAAACGCGTTGTTACCCGGTAATTATCATTTGAGTTTGCAGGCTTCAGACATTAACGGAAACAAGTGGGATATTGAAAAAGATTTCCATATCTCAATTGCTCAGGCAGCAATTAATAATGCTAATAAAAACTGGTGGTGGATCATCCTATTGATTATCTTGTTAATCTTAATCTTGATCTTATGCTACGTTTTGTACCGTCAACACAAAAAACAAAAGGATTTGATTGCCGCACAGCAAGCAGAACTTGATAAAAGAAACGATCAATCTAAATAACTAGGTTGGGAGATGTACAAATGCGAATACAATGTTCTAAGTTTTTAAGGATGGTACTGTTAACTGGATTAACTATTTTAATAGCCGTTGGGTTAGAAGCGAATGCAGTTTCGTTTGCGAAGAGTGAATCTAATTCAAATACCACAATTCGAATTGGTAGAAACGTAACTCCAGCACCCAATGGACAGGGTGGTCAACCTGAAGATATGTCTAATAAAACCCCAGGTCCCTCTGAATCAGAAGGCACTAAAATTCCGCCAACCATTGCTGTTAGTGGAGAGCAACAAGGTACGTTACCTCAAACAGGACAAATGCTTCAATGGGGCACAATGGTAGCCGGAGTGATTTTTCTCTTTATCGCTTTTCTGATTATATTAAACCGTCATTTCATTAAAAAATTAGAATTGAAGAATTCGAAATAAAATTCAAATGCGAAAACTAATTAAAATTATAATTTTAGTTGGAGTTTTGTTGATTGAACTGTTTGTGCCAATGACTTTCCAGGCCAATTCGGATGATTATCCGTCATTTTCTGCCACGCCGGTTTTGGGTGGACTTCCACTTCAAAAGGGCAAAGAGTATTTTGCGATTCAAGCTAAACCGAATCGGGAATACCAGCTTCCGCTTCTTTTGAAAAATCATGGAGACCGTCCCATTAAAATTAGGTTAACGCTGAATAATGCAACGACCACGTCGAGTGGCAGTATTTCATACGCTAATCCAAGCGTGCTTAAAAATGATCAGAATTCGGTTTCTAGACAAGTTGTTGGAAAACTTAAAAGAGAAGTGAATTTGGCTCCGGATGCGAGTAGGGTAGTCAATTACCAAATCAGGACAAATTCACGAGTTATGGGAACAGAACTTGCTGGCATCACTGCTACTGGAGTGGTTCCTTCCGTTTCAAACGAGAAGGTTAACAGTTTAGCCAGTTACGTTATTGGAGTTTCGTTAAGTGGACAGGATGGATTGAAATTAGATCGTTTAAAAATTTCAAACATTGAGAGTGGAAATTATGATGGATTAAATGCGTTTAAAGTTACGATTAAGAATAATTACCCACAGCTGATTCAACATGCGAGGGTGCGAGTCAAAGTTTTTCATAACGAAAAATTGGATACGATAAAGGAATATTCGGATGTCAGTATTGCCCCGAATACTCCTTTGGTGTGGACAATTCCCTATCAAAAATTGCAGCCTGGTAGGTATCGAATGGATGTTATGATCCATTCTGACAAGCAAACGGTTCGATTGCACAAGACGTTTACCCCATTAAAGTTATCAAACCAAGTAGAGTCATACGTACCGGTTTTAATTGCGGTATTTTTGACCATCGAAATTTGGATTATTTTTTGGATTTGTCGGATGTTCTATCACAAAAAGAAAAATAAAAAGAATTGAGAAAAAATGAGAATAAAAAGAGAAGTACTTTATAAGCTATTAATAGGAGTGGTTTGTACTGCTGTATTTATGATTTGTGGCGCAATGATGAGTGTTAGGGCGGATCCAGATAATCCGTATAACATTCCTGCACCACCAGAATCAGGTCCGTCAATGGATGAATTTATGTTTGCTGGGATTCAACCGAATGAAAGCGTTCAAAAAAGATATCCCAACGTTCAGGTGGTAACTGATAATACTGGTGATGATCATTCTGCTCAAACCATGTGGTGGAAGAACCAAGTTGATTTACAAAAACCGTTTACAATTAAGTTTTACGTTTATATGAAAAACCCGAAAAAAGTTAAAACATTAGCTGATGGACTGACCTTTACCCTGCAAAATGACAATCCAAATGCCATCGGATCATCGGGTGAATCACTCGGTTCATATGGAAATGTCCGAACCGCTTCAAAGGCAATTGACAATGATCATGTTAATCCTAAAAAAGCATATTTGAGAACCCAATTTATTCACAATGCTTTATCGTTTGAGTTTGATCCATACTACAACGGAGATTATAGTGACCATAAATTGCCGCGAAAGATTCCACATACGGCGTTCATTTACCCAAATGAATTCACTGGTCCATTTGACTGGCACGATAAAGATCATATTGGAATCAATCACCATGATTATAGTCAGACGCCATCTTTAACGGCTAATCAGGGAACATGGATCCCGGTGACTTATAAGTGGATGCCTAATGACTGGCAACCAGATAGTAACGCCAGGTCGGATCACGCCACCGCAACGGTTACTTATAATGATCCCAAGTCTGGTCACTCAATTGACGGAATTGATCAGCATACCACTACTGAAAATGTTCCTTTGAGCCAATTTCAAGGTGACTACGCGTGGTGGGGATTTACTGGTGCAACTGGTGCGTTGAACATGGTCAGTGCCATTGCCAATACCGAAATTCCTCAGATTCCTGGGGTTAAAAAATTAGTTTGTGATTTAAGTGCACTTCAACGTGAGGGGAAGTATAAGGACATTAATCCCTACGATAGTGATACCGGTGCCGCAAATGACATGATTAAGGAAATCGATCCGAGCGAATTTAAGGACCTTGTCACTAATGCTAAGGTTGGAGACGTGATGCTTTATAAGGTCGATACCTACAACTACAAAGATAATGGTTTAGGAAATACCTGGGATAACGTTAAGGTTACGGATGACATGACCAATCTAGGGATGCGTGGTCTGGACGATAACGATCAAATCGTGGCGGAATACCCCAATGGAATTGAACCCATCGACGATGACGGGAAACCTGACTCAGTTGGATTTCGAACGATTATTACTGATCCAGATCCTAATACTAAACAGAATACGGTAACCGCTAAGGGAAGTAACTTTACTGCACCGGATGACGGAGTTGTTAAGTCAAGTCAGGCGACCGTCGAAATGTCGAGTAATCCCTACGACAACGTTAAACCACGAGTTATTTTACAAAACCAGATGTCAAATGACGGTGGTAATACTTGGACCAATAATCTGACCGACGTCAAGGACGGAAGTGAGGTTCAGTACAAGATTTCCCTTCATAACATGATTGAAGGCACGCAGTTTAAAGATGGTTCGTATTCATTTGTGGTTCCAAGTATTAAAGACATCAAGAACATTGATGTTAACGGAGAACTAATTAGTAATAGTGATTATACGGTAAGTGACACCACCGATTATGAGATTAGTGGGAAAGACTCCAACTCTAACTTTAAGAACGCTAAGAAGATTACGATTAAGAATCTTCCAGACATGAATGGTCGAGCTGTAACTAATATTACCGCTGACCTTCAACTCGGTGACAATAATCCTGATAATATGAGTTCAACCCCTGAATTGACGGGAACCGATCGCAACCAGGATTCACTTAAGTTTCAAGGACGAAAAGAGACCTATAATTTCTACAATGGATCGGTTGTTTTGAATCAACCGCAGGATTTAGACTACGGCTTTCAAAATGACTACTTCTTTAAGGATCAGTACATGCAACCAAGAAACCTTGGCAAGAAAAAGACCCCGATTGATATCAACAAGGGATACGAGGTTGCTAGTTTAACCGATGATCGTCGTGTTAAGAGTCCGTACAGTGTCTGGCTCTCTCAGGAGAATACTCCTGAAAATCCACATGAGATTGGGAGGCCCGGGTCACCATTTTCACTGGCTTACTTTGCCTTAAACAGCAAACAACCAACCATTTTGAACCCAGGAACTGGCAACGTCCAGGTTTACAACTATCCTGGGAAAAAGGAAGATGGTAAGATTACGACTCCAATTAAATGGAATGCTAATCAAGGACTTGATTTAAGGATGAACCAGAGTGGAAGTGCCGTCGGTAGTACCGGGGGATATGACGCTACGCTTAACTGGAGCATCAAGTATGGTTCAAAAGATAGTGGAACACCATAAAGACGGTTAATCAGTGATCGCGGTTATGATATGTTTTGCCAAATGAAAGGCTATCAAGGACTTGATAGCCTTTTTGGTTGTAGATAAATTTAATCATGAAGTTGGTAATTGTGAAACGCTTTTTTGATGGGTTTAAAATCTCCATAATGGCGTGCTATAATTAGCGTAAATCTATCAAAGTGAGGAAACGTTATGGGTGAAATCAAGAAAAAAATGAAAGATCGACTTGATGCCTTCAGTGACGCCATCATTGCCATCATTATTACCGTGATGGTGTTGGAACTGCCGATTGAGAAGATGGGTGGAAACGTTGAGTATCTGGTTCTATTTCGTGCCATTGGAATTTATGCCGTTAGTTTTTGTTTTGTTGGGAACTTGTGGTACCAGCATGCACAAGTATTCAACGATACCGAAAAAGTCGCCAACAAGACGGTTGTCATGGACCTGGTGTTCCTCTTTTTCATGTCGTTAATTCCAACTTTTACAAAGCTTATGACCGACGATACATCGCAAATCACGGTGATGCTTTATGGCACTCTTTCACTAATTTTATTGGTGGTCTTTCGCATTATTGTGTCGCAAATTGCTGAAGTCAAGTACCGAAAGCACTCCAAGCAACATGAAGTTTTCAACTATATTTTTGCCAGAAACTTTAACTATTCAATCGCGGCGTACGTCATTTTGATTATTTTGGCGTTTTTCTTTCCTAGAATTGCTTTGACTTTATTTATCATTATCCCAATTTGGTCGTTTATTGAAAACAGCCACGAGCACGGGACCTTGAACTTGGCTAATCAAGGAATGGAAGAGGGCCAGGTTAATTTAACCGAATCGGTTAAAAATTTGACAGCTGATCAGAAAAAATCCTTAAAAGCCAAGTTAGCTTCGACGATTAAGGCGTCAAAGGGTACTGATGATGAGGAAGAAAAGCATGAGATTTGGACCCAGTTTGCCAAGTGGGCCGCTGATCAGAGGTAAAACTTAAAGCATTGCTATAAAATATTTTTAGGGATTGACGTCAATGAACAAACGATGTCAGTCCCTTTTTCTTTAACATTTTCTTTCAAAGTTAAATATATGTTAAAATTTATCTAAAGGTAGGTGTTAAATATGAAGAAAAACGCATTTACTAGTCGTATCAGTTTACTGTGGACGGCCATGGCCATGATTTTATTTGGCACTAGTGTGGTTGAAGGCATCCAAGAGATCATCTATGGTTTTCCTATTGGTTTCATTGACTGGATTTTGATTATTTTAAGTGCCCTCTGTATCATTATTTGGGCGGTCACTTTATTTATTAAGAATCCAGCAATGGAGATTGCAGGTGAAATTACTCCAAAGCAACGTATTTGGGGTGGGATTGTGACCCTGATTGTGTTTCTTTTGGTAATAATTGGAATTTCTCATCTTTCCGTCATGTGGACTGATTTAATCCTGATTCTAGGGTTTATTGGCTTTTTACTTAACGAAGTATGGACGTTTAAAGATTAAAATTTTTGATAATTAAATCTGAAAAAAATCCATTCCAATGTTGAATTGGGATGGATTTTTTTGTTTACCTATAATTATTTGAATATGAAGATGGAGATAATGAGAAAAAAGAGATAAGCGGCTGCTGGAATGGCAGTCTTCCGCATTACCGTCCCCTCCTGTCCTTTCAATCCAACTACTCCACTCACTGAAACAATGTTGTAGACACAAATCATGTTCCCAACCGCAGCACCAATGACTTGACCGGCGAGGATGAGAAATTTGTCTAAGCCAGCGTCCACGGCGACATCAGCCTGAATTGATGAAAAAGTCAGGGTGGAGACGGTCGTGCTCCCGGTGACAAATGAGCCAACCGCGCCTAAAATTGGCGCGATTGCTAACCAGACGCCGTGCAGGTGAGTAGCCATAAACGATGCCAAGTAACCGGGCATGCTGTCTAGTTTGGCGCCGTTAAAATTGGTGTTAGTAAAGACCTGGACCATGATTAAAGTCACAATTAAGGTCAGAAGCGTGGTCTTCATTGATTTCACCACGTCCCACGCTTCGTGTGAAAACGAACGAAATGATTCTTCACGAAGCAGAACCGTTAGTAGGGCAACAATCAAGAGGACGGTTCCCGGTGAAGCTAAAAGGAGCCAGCTCGAGTCAATTGCCTTAAAGCCAAGAATGTTGGTTAATGATAGGTTGACGTGGCTGTTTAACCAGTTATGGACCGGTTTGACGAGTTTAGGGATTACCAGTAAAACGACCACGAGGACGTATGGTAACCACGCTCTAATTAGTGAAATGTCGGTTCGGGGCTCTTTGATAGTTACTTTTTCGGACTGCTGCCATGGATTTTTCTTAACATCCCTTGGTAGTAAGATGTTGAACTTAATACTTAAGATGGCAAAAATCAGCGCAATGATTGGGCTGATAACGGATGTTAATTCGTATCCCAGTAATAATTGACTGATAATGGTTGAAGTCGAGTAGATTAACCCAATGGCAAGACACCATGGAGTAACCTGTAAAACTGATTTGAAGCGGTGCTTGGTGTATTGGTTGGGAAGCAAAAAGACCAGCATAACGATGAGGATCAGCGGAACCAGGGTCCCACTGATTAACTCGAGGTTAGCAATCTTTAACCCGACTTTTCCCATCTCAGCCGTACTAACGGTGTTACTTAGACCAACCGTTAGTGGGGTCCCAACGGCTCCAAACGAGGCGGCAGTTGAGTCGGCGACAAGGGCTAAAACGATTGAAGAGAGGGGCTTAAAGCCCAACGCAATTAACAGTGGAGCGGTGACCATGGCTGGAGCACCGAAGCCCGAGACTCCCTCAATTAGGGATCCAAACAGAAAGACAATCAGGATGGCTTGCAGGCGCATGTCGGTGGTTAAATTGGTGAAGCCAGCGTTAATCCGGTCAACTGATCCGGTGTATTCCAGTGCTCTTAGTAATAACAGTGCCCCAAGGAGGATCCAGGCAATCGTCAGACTTTTGTGGACTCCCTGAATGGCTGAAGCTGCCAGAGCTTTCATTGGCATCTTCCAAACCAATAAACTAGCTAAAATAACAAGTATTGCCGTTACACTCATTCCCTTTAAAGCTGGCATGTTTAAAAAGCCCAGCAGAATTATTGGGACTAGTATCGGAAACATTGAAACTAATAATTCCATATAATGTTTTCTCCTCTTAGTGCTTTGCGGTAAACGATGTCTTGTAACTATTATACATGAGTCACCGAGTTCAAGCTAAGGGAGATCGAACAGTTCAAACGTAAAAAGAGACGCCCCTCACCAAAGGGACGCCTCATTTTTGCTTATTTACTTAGATATTTCTTTTCGTAGTGGTGGTACAAAAGATAACCCACAATACCAAACAAGACAGGTCCAACGACCATCCAGATACTGCTTACGTAGTTGCCACTCAAAGCGGGAGCGATAATCGTAAAAATAATGGCAAATCCGACCGTTAACATTACGACACAGACCGCTAATTTGGCGACTAGTGAATTTTTGTAGAAGACAAAGGGCTTCTTGATTTTCTGGTTGGCTTTAAAACCAATGAACGAGAAGGCAATGAACAGGTACGGAATTACCATGGCCACGTTGGTCATCTGAACCAAAATGTTGAAGAAAGCTTTGGCACTTTGTCCTCCAAACGAGATTACGAGGATGAACAAGATGACTAAGAGTCCCTGAATCATCATGGCGTTACCTGGTACGTTGTGTCGATTGATTTTGGTAAAGAACCTCGGCCAAATTTCCTTGGGAGTGCCCTCCACAATCGTCTTGATTGGCGAAATGACGAGTGTGATGAAGGCCCCACTCAGTGCTAGAAAAATGGAAACCCCGACGTAACGACTGACCCACATCCCGATTTGAACGGAGACGCCATGAGGAAAGTTCAGGGCGGTCCCCAGTTGATAACCAAAGTTATTCATGATAACGAAAGGGATGTTGACTAGGTTAATGTTGTGTTTTGAACCCAAGACCTGGTTCCAGTTCGTAAAAGCTCCGACCATGAAAATCCCAATCGAATAGACGACGGAAATGGTGATGGCCGAGATGGTGATTCCTTTAGGAAAAGTCTTTTCGGGAGTCTTGGTTTGATCAACGAGCCCCCCAATGGTTTCTAGTCCACCGTAGGCAAAGATTGCGTATACGATAAATCCGAGGACATTAATTAATGAATCGTATTGCGGATTGGGTGATACTAAGACGGCTTTCCAGGAGAGCGGCTGAAAGGTATGTCCGTTAATTAAAAGGATGATGGCCCCACCAACAATGAGGATCACGTTAGTTAACATTGCCGCAAACCCACCGATGGAAGTGACCTTTTGAATTTGACCGATTCCACGGGTAGCGATGAACGTAATTACGATCATCAAAAGGACGGCTAAAAGGCCGATGGTTTCAACACTTGAAAGTCCAAAGAGGTGAGCATCTGACGTTTTATCAACGCCGAAGATTGCATTTGAAAGTGGGACCCAGATGGCGGAACTGGTGTTGACCATCCAGATGATGGCGGAAGCATACCACATTGAGATTCCCGTGAAGGCGAATTTAGGATTAACTGATTCGCTCATCCAAGTGTAGATGCCACCGTGCTTTTCTGAAAAAGCCGCACCAAACTCCGCAATCATGAACGCGAACGGGATGAAGAAGCAGAGCGCTGCCAGGATGTACCAGATGATTGAGGCATACCCCATTAGGTAGAACGCTCTGGAAATGTTCGCTGATCCGAAGACGGATGTAAAGATCATTAAGACTAACGCAAATAATGATAACTTTTTATTGTCCATCAAATGTAACCTCCAATTTCTTAAATAATTCTTAAAGTATAACAGGAAAATCCTGATTTGTGACACAAAAAAAGAATTCATTGCTGAATTCCTTATTTTTTAAATTGAATTTTAACGTATTCGCGGTACTTGGGCAAAGTCTTGATTAACTCTTCGTGAGTCCCGTGTCCACTGATTTCACCGTGGTCAACAAAGTAAATGTCGTCTGAATCAACGATGGTACTCAATCGGTGAGCAATAATGAGGGTAGTACGACCCTTCATGAGTTGATGAAGCGCCTTTTGAACCATGGCCTCTGATTGTGAATCAAGACTGGCCGTGGCTTCATCTAGCATCAAAATCTTTGGATCCCGCAAAAAGGCCCGAGCGATCGCGAGTCGTTGCCTTTGGCCACCACTGACCTTAATTCCTCGTTCACCAACTTGAGTGGAAAGTCCGTTGGGCATTTCCTTCACAAAGCCCTCCGCGTACGCCAGGCTTAGGACGTGCCAAAGTTGGTCATCGGTGAACTGTTCGTCTAATCCGTAGGTCAAGTTATGGCGAATCGTCCCCGCCATGATGGCTGAATCCTGACTAACCAGTCCGATTTGTTGTCGCCAGTTAGATAGGTTAATGTCTTTGATGTTTTCTTTACCAATCGTAAGGGTGCCAGACGTTGGCTGGTAGTAACGTTCAATCAAACTGAAGATGGTTGATTTCCCACTTCCAGAAGGTCCGACGAAGGCCGTGGTTTGATTGGGCTTAGCGGCAACGTTGACGTTTTTTAAGACCGGTTCGTCGGGGTCATAGGCAAAACTAACGTCATTGAGGCGCAACGTTTTACCACCAATATCATCTGAGAAGCCTGACGCAAAGTCTTCTTCGGGTTCAATGAGGAGTTCTCGGACGTGTTCAGTAGAACCATTGGCCTTCGAGAGGTCGGTGACAAAACGACCCAGCATGCTAACGGGACCAATGATTTGAAACAGGTACATTAGAAAGGCAAACATGGTTCCAATGGTCATGGCGCCAATGGCAACCCGGTGAGCACCATACGCTAAAATGCCGACGATCATGGCCATCATGACCGTGTTCAAGATGGGACCCGCAATGGAATCGTAGACCGATTCTTTGAGGCCGATCCGATACAGATTGTGAATCAAGTTAGAACCAGCCTTGGTTTCGTACGGCTCGGCATTTGATGATTTGACTAAACGAATTTCGTTTAAAGTTTCCTGAGCCTTTCCACTGAAATCTGCCATTTGGTCCTGACGCGATTTCCCAATCTGACTCGACTTGTGAATGATTGGTCGCATCACGGTCATGACGATGGGGATGGCAATGAACATGATTAAGGCCATTCGCCAATCCATGATGAGCATGATGATTAGGGCCCCAATCAGTTGAAAGATCGACGTAATCGTGTTGGGAAATGAAACTGACAGTAAGTCCTTGATCTGGTCCGTGTCACTCACGAGCCGTGAAGTCATTTTTCCGGTCTTCACGCTATCAAAATAGTGAACGTTTAACTTCACCATTTTCTCCCATAGTAGTTCTCGGAGGTTAGCCACTACGTCTTCACCAAAGAACCCCAGGAGCGTTCCTGAGCCCGCGTTAATTAGGGCACTCAAGACAAATAAAATAACCATAGCAAAAATCAGGACTAGACTCACGCCCTTGGCAAAATCGTTTACCATGACCTGGGCAATCTTTGGGACCGTTAGTTGGGCTCCAGTAGCGACTAGACCCAGGATTAGTCCAACCATTAGTTGCCAGTAGTGTGGTTTAGTTTGTCGAATTAAATGAAAGAATCCCCGAAAGTTGAAGGATCCGTTATTTTTTTGGTTTTTCTTTTTCACGTTATCACTCCTTAAATCGTAACTACTATCCTATCACAAATCGACTTGCTTGAAACGAATATTCATTCCGCTTATCCTAATCGTAGAAACACATTGAGAGGAGTTCTCATCATGGAATATGAGTATTATACGTTAAATAACGGAATGCAGGTTCCAAAGATTGGATTTGGGACCTATCTTTTAAAGGGCTTTGAAGGTGCAATGGCGATCACTTCTGCCATTCATAAGGGTTACCGGTTAATCGACACTGCCTATAACTACGAAAACGAAGGGGCCGTTGGTCGTGGAATTGAAAATTCGAACGTGCGCCGTTCTGATTTGCTGGTAACTTCAAAGTTGCCAGGCCGTTACTACGACCGAAAGAGCGCCATTAATGCCATTCAGGAGTCACTTTATCGGGCTGGCCTAGACTACTTTGATATCTACTTGTTGCACTGGCCTAATCCTAAAGAGGGTAACTACGTTGAAGCATGGCAAGCACTGATTGATGCTCAACAGTACGGTTTGATTCGGACGATCGGAGTCTGCAACTTTCTACCAGACTACCTGGACAAGTTAGTTGATGAAACTGGTGTCATGCCGTCAATCAACCAGATTGAACTTCATCCCTACTTTAATCAGGCTGATATGCGTCACTATGATGAAGAACACGGGATTTTAACCGAAGACTGGAGCCCACTTGGTCGTGCCAGTGAGATGTTAAAGAACCCAGTTCTGGTTGACATGGCCGCTAAGTACCATAAAAACGTTGGTCAGTTGATTTTACGCTGGGAGATTCAGTTGGGAACGCTGCCAATTCCTAAGTCAGCTCATCCTGGTAGACAGAGTGGTAACCTGAACGTCTTTGACTTTGAGATTACTCCTGAAGATATGGAAACGATTGATTCGTTAACCAAGCCAGATGGTCGAACTCATAATCAAGATCCAGCCACTTACGAAGAATTTTAGATTAATTAATGCTTGAAATCAATTAATAAAGGAGGCCCACTTCTGGGTCTCCTTTTTGTACGGATTAATTAATAAATAATTTCAAGGACTCTTTGAAGCCGATGGAGTAATTTTTCGGAATCACTGGGAGATTCCATGGCTTCTTTAATCGTCTGGTGGCACAGAACGGTGATGGCCCACCGTTTGGCTGGCAGCTTAATGATTGCCGAATCATCAATGTTTTTCTGATTATGCAGGATGTCCATCTGAATAAATTCAAAGTATTCACTTTCAGCACTATCTTCTAGAAAGGAACGGGCAGCATCAACGTAGTCGCTCGGTTTTAGTTCATCAAGCTTTTTATTTGTGAAAG
Organism: Fructilactobacillus sp. X8R1C1; assembly: GCF_059900945.1. Classification (NCBI taxonomy): domain Bacteria; kingdom Bacillati; phylum Bacillota; class Bacilli; order Lactobacillales; family Lactobacillaceae; genus Fructilactobacillus; species Fructilactobacillus sp. X8R1C1. The sequence goes on from NZ_JBWXVH010000004.1 coordinate 43,253, forward strand.
GTCGATGAATGGTTGATAAAACCAGTCTGCGTGTGTAATCATAGCCGCCCTTTAAGGTAATGAAGTATTTGTAGTAGGCTCCACGTGAGATTTTGGCATCCTTGATGATCCTGGCAACTTGGGCGTCAGCGAAGGGATGAGCGGAGAATTCATTTAAAAGGGCACTGTTGATACGATCCTTTTTTGCCTGGGGGAGATTTACAAAAGTTGACGATGGCATAAAAAATCCTTCCTTCTATGTAATAATTTAATTATACCCACATGTTGACACGGTGTTAACCGCTAATTCACAATAATCGATTGATGAAAAATCCGAAGAGACATGCAAGGATTCCTAACGAATAACTGATCATGGGATAGGTGAGGACCGCTTTGAATTTATGCTCGAACGTAAAGTTGACAATCTCACTGTTGAAGGTGGAAAAAGTGGTAAAACCACCACAAAATCCTGTCCCAATTAAGAAAGCTAGTCCAGATCCCGCGAATGGAATTAACATGCCCAAGATGAAACTGCCCACGGTGTTGACAGTTAGTGTGGCAAGCACACCACGATTGTGTTTTTTGGATAATTGAGTCATGGTGAATCTCATAACAGCGCCTAACCCCGTTCCAACTGCGACTAAAAGGTATGAACTAATCATTAAATTCACTCCTTTCAACTAATTTGGCGGCAAGATTAGCGCCAAACAATGCTAAGGCGAAACCAAGAAAAATGGAAATTACGAGATAGATGACTAAAAAGAGCCATTTAGACATCAGTGCTAACTTGATGGTGTCGGCCATGATACCAGAAAAGGTGGTAAACGAGCCAATGAAGCCCGTGCCGATGACCCGATTGAAGATTTTGGGAAGACGTAACTTTTTAAAACCGTAGTCCGTCCAAATTGGTAGAAGAAAGGTTCCAATTAGATTGATTAGAAGGGTGGCAACCGGGAAAGTGTGATAGTTGATCAGGTTGGTAATTGCTAATCGGCTAATTCCCCCAAGAGCACCAAAAATAAAAATTAACAGAGATTCCATGATTTCCTCTTTTCATAATAAAAGACCGAACATAAATGTCCGATCTTAATTGTTAGGATTAAGTTATGCGAAGATGTAGCCAAATCCACCGGGACCGACGTGGGTCATAACGATGGGACTTGTCAGACGGCAAGTGACGTCGATGTCAGGTCTAGCTTCCTTGATCTTAGCGGCAATTTTCTTTGGGGCCGTTCCGTCGTCAACGTATGAAAGACCAACTTCGGAAATATCCTTATTATTAATGATTTCATCGGTGACCTGATTGGCAATCTTGGTCATTTTCTTGATGCCACGGCACTTGTACTTCAGTTTTAAAGTTCCCTCAGTCAGTTGAATTACGGGCTTTAGTTGAATTAGTGAGGAAATAAAGCCAACCGCCCGGCTAGCACGCCCACCCTTGACCATGTAATCAAAACTGTTGATGAAAACGTAGGTCATAATGGTTGGTACAAAAGCCTTTAAATTGTCCATAATTTCGTTAACAGACTTGCCTTGATCGGCCAATTTTTTGGCACGTATGACAGCAAAAGTAAGACCACTATCAGTGGAATCACTGTCTAAGACCGAGATGTCTCCGCCCACTTGTTTGGCAGCGGTCCTAGCCGTCTCAACCGTTCCGCTTAAAACCTTGGTTAAATGAATGGAGATGATTGAAGCGTCTGGATCTTCTTTTTGAATTTTTTCGTAGGCTTGAATGAATTGACCCAGCGAAGGTTGACTGGTCTTCGGAAATTCTTTGTCGTTTGCAAGATGATCGGAGAATTCTTTTCTGGTAATGTCAACACCATCTTCATAAGTTTTACCATCAATGGTAACCTGAAGTGGTACGATCGTGAGATTATTTTTTTGAATTTCATCTGGGGTTAATTGAGCAGTTGAATCAGTAACAATATGAATCATGTGTTTCTCCCTCCAATTAACGTTTCGTTAATTTGCCTTATGGACCTTAATTATAGTAGAAGGATCGGTTTTTTCCCAGTTAAAATTGGATTTAATTTTAGTAGAGAGTTTGGTTAAGCGTGGGACAGGTAACTTCATCTTTGAAAGTGCGGTTACATAGTGTGAATGGTGTAACCGGTTGGCAATCACATTATAAAAATTATAAATTAGAGAAAGAAGTAGCTTTTTTGTTGCAAACAAGATATAACTATATTAGGGAGAAAAGCAGGGAGTTTCATCATGAAAAATAAAATGAAAATCCTGTTAACCAGTGTTGTTTCGGTGCTGGTAGCAGGTTCGATGGTAGCCGGATTGGTTGCCAAAAAGCGTGATAACGAAAAGAAGCATGCGACAAAAAAGTAAGCATTGCTGATTATTAGGGGGATTTCAACTACGGTTGAGTTTCCCCTTTTATTATGGTCGATCGTGTAAGCGTTGAAATTAAAGAAAAAATTAAAATGAATAATGAAGTGAGGCAAGCAAATGGTAAAAGGAAGAAAAAAAGAATTAAGGTTGAGTACCGTTTTAATCTATTCGTTACTATTAAATACCGGGTCATCCTTTATGTGGCCGTTAACCACGGTCTACATGCATAATTACCTTCATGAATCTCTGACAACGGCCGGCATCGTGCTGTTTGCCATGTCAATGTTCATGATTATTGGGAACTATCTGGGTGGTTATCTTTTCGATCGCTGGTCACCATACAAGACTGCCATCATCAGTGTTCTAATTACGATGACTTCGATTGTGACTTTGATCTTCTTTCACGGCTGGCCCATCTTTGGAATTATGTTACTGCTGTACGGACTGGGTAACGGGTCCAGCATGACGCTCTTAAATTCGTACGCATCGATGATCACCTCTAAAAGTACGCGATACGTTTTTAATTCGTTGTACGTGGGGCTTAATCTGGGGGTCGTTGTCGGAACCGCGTTGGTTGGTTTCTTGATGAAGTACGGGATTTCGATTGTTTTCATCGTGGCAACTGGTTTTTACATTGTGTTGTTACTAATGACGATTTTTGAATTTAACATTAAATTACATCGGCCAGCTCCAACGGCCGTTAAGCGTTCACAAGATGACGACGATGTTTCTGAGAAAAAGAGTCGCGGTTTAAAACTGATTTGGCTAATCTGCATCATGGTTTTTTGTATTTATATGAGTTATACGCTCTGGGAAAGTGTCATGTCGGTCCACATGACTCAACTAGGGATCTCATTTGAAAATTACAGTTTCTTGTGGACGATTAATGGCTTACTGATTGTCTTCATTCAACCGATTATTAATAAAATCGGGTCTCGGTTTAAGATGAGTCGTCAGATTGCCTTTGGGGTAATCATTTTCGCGCTAAGCTTCTTTATGTTAATATTTGCTAGACAGTACGCCGTTTTCGTAATTATCATGGTCATTTTGACCTTTGGTGAAATGAATGGACTGCCGGGAATTCCGGCGTGGATCGATACGTTAGCGGACCCCAGACAAAAGGGGAAGTTTCAGGGACTATTTAATATTTTCATGTCCCTTGGAAGGGCTGTGGGACCGCTCTTTGGTGGTTTAATGGTTGAATTTTTCAATTATCCAGCTCTATTTATCGTATCCGGTGGACTGATTTTATTCGCATTGTTCTGTGTGATGAGCGAATCAAGAAAGTTAAGCAAAACACGTCAAGATTAGTGAGGTAAACCATGGTCGACACTTATTATAAGGATTCAATTGATGTGTCTGATGCACACCAAAATAATTTAAAGCACGTTAACGTCAAGCTCCCTAAACACGAAATCACCGTTTTTGTCGGTGAGTCCGGATCGGGGAAATCGTCGTTAGTATTCGACACGATTGCGGCCATGTCACGTCGTGAACTAAACGAAACGTTTCCCAGTTTTTCACAACAGTATCTCCCAAAGTACGGGCAGCCGCACGTTGGTGACATCAAAAATTTGCCAGTTGCCATTGCAATTGAACAGAAACAACTAACCGGCAACGCCCGGTCGACGCTTGCCACCTATACGGGAATCTACTCGTTATTACGGCTCCTGTTCTCACGGGTTGGAAAGCCGTTTGTGGGATACTCGGAGGTCTTTTCGTTTAACCTGCCGCAGGGGATGTGTCCGTACTGTCAGGGATTAGGTTATGTCGATGAAGTTGATGAGTCAAAGTTAATTGATCCAGAAAAGTCACTTAATGACGGAGCGATTACCTTCGTTAGTTTTGGACCCGGAACCTGGCGTTGGCGAGGATACGGCTACAGCGGTTTGTTTGATAATGACAAGCCAGTTAAAGATTACACTCCTGAAGAGTATGACTTGTTGATGCACGCGCCACAACAAAAACTGTTCAATGCGCCCGCTTACTACAAAACGAGCCAGTACGAGGGGGTGGTTCCCAGAATCAAACGTTCAATCATCAACAGTCGTGAGGGTAAGCACCACAAAGAAGCCATTAGTGAGATTGTGACCCGGGAAGTTTGCCCGGTATGTAAGGGAGCTCGACTTAACCCCAGATCTTTGAGTGTTAAGATTAATGATTTTAACATTAACGACGTTTCTAAGATGGACCTGGTTCAGTTCTTGGACTTTTTGGAGTACATTAAAGATAACCTTGGAGATGAAATCATCCGGGGTTTAGAGTCTAAGATTAAACCTTTAATCGACATTGGATTAGGGTACTTGACCCTCGATCGGACCACCAGCACCTTATCAGGTGGTGAAGTGCAACGTATTAAGATTGCTAAACACCTGACCAATTCATTGTCAGATATTCTGTACGTTTTTGACGAACCAAGTGTGGGTCTTCATCCCCACGACATCGCTTTGATAAAAAAGGCCATGATTAACCTAAAGAAAAAGGGTAATACCATCTTTATCGTTGACCACAACCCAGAGATCATGTCGATTGCCGATCACGTGGTCGAAGTGGGACCAAAATCTGGTGCCGAAGGTGGTAAAATCACCTTTACTGGAAGTTATCCAGAAGTGTTGGACTCTGACACCTTGACCGGAAAATGGTTAAGGGCACCCCATCACTTCGCCAAACCACTTCAACCTAAGGGATTTGTAGACTTGAAGCACGTTCACATGCATAACATTGACGACGTGAGTGTCAAGGTACCAACTGGGATTATGACCGTTTTGTCAGGAGTGGCTGGATCTGGTAAGAGTTCACTAGCGGAGGCCATGAAGGACCATCTAAATGGCAATTACGTTGATCTGACGCAAAAACAAGCCGGCATCAGTATTCGTTCAACTCCCGTGACCTATCTCAACATTTTAAACCCAATTCGAAGACTTTTTGCGAAGGCCAACAACGTTTCGACCCAACTCTTTAGTTACAACGGCAAGGGTGCTTGTCCGCGTTGTAAGGGGAAAGGGATCACAATTACCAACATGGCTTTCATGGATCCGGTCGTTCAGACCTGTGAGTTGTGTCACGGAAAACGCTACAGTCAGGAAGCCTTGGGATACAAGTATCACGGTCAAGACATCGCCGACGTTTTGTCAATGTCGGTTGCTCACGCGGCTGAGTTCTTCAAGGATGTTCCTGAAATCGCTAATCCGTTGAAACAGATGAGCGAAGTCGGATTGGATTATTTAGCGTTAAATCAGGCTTTGACCACGCTATCTGGTGGTGAACTGCAACGACTACGATTAGCCCAGATGCTAGAAGAGAAGGGCAAGATTTACTTTCTTGATGAACCCACGGCCGGTCTCCACATGAATGATACGCAACGATTGCTGAAGTTATTTAAACGAATGGTTGCTGATGGCGATTCTCTTATTATCGTTGAACACAACCTTGATGTAATCAGTCAGGCTGATTGGTTGATTGACATGGGACCTGGAGCAGGAACGTACGGTGGAAACGTCCTGTACAGTGGAATTCCTGAGGGATCGGAAAAAGTTCCCCAATCATTTACCGGAAAAGCCCTTAAAAAGTACATGTTGCCTTATAAAGAAAGATAAACAAAAAGAGATCATCACTGATATCAGTGATGATCTCTTTTTGAATTAGAATCCGATGAAAGACTCAATGTTGGCTTTTATCATATTGATACCATCTTGGATGGTCATGATAATTTGTTGAAGAGCATTATTATCCCGTTCACTAGCATTTTGTTCGATTTCTTGTTTGGCTTTTTCAATGACATCTTGAGTTTTTTGGTTAGCTGCATTACTGCCATTGTTGCCACCATTATCAGCATTATTCTCAGGTTTATTGTTATAATTTTTAACCACCACGGGCGGATTTTGTTTAACCTGTTGCTGGGCACTCTTTCCTGAACGGTATAAGCCAAAGATTCCCAACAAAATGATAATTAGAAAAATAATTACGATCCAGCGGAACCAGTGATGTTTCTTCTTTTTTAGAGCACTTTGGTACTGCGTTTGATTGGGTGCTGTTCTATCAACACCAGGGGAAACCACCTGCGCACTTGGTGCGTACACCAAGTTGTAAGTGAGCGTTCCTCTTGCAAAAGTTCCGTTGATATTCTCGTTCGGATTGACGGCCACAACCCGACCCATGTTTGCCGGATAATCAACGTTTCGTTTAAAGGTGACGTTAGTGAGGTAACTGACGGCATTCTGATCACCACTAAGTCCCTGAACGACGTATCCCTTTAGGTCAGGGACTTCGATTGAAAATGCTTCCCCGGGAGTTTGCGAATATTTTAATGGGTTAGTCAAATTTTGACCGTTTTTATCAACAACGTTAATAACTACGTTTCCGACATTGTGGTCCATTCGACTACCAACTGTTTCATTGTTCATTGATTGAGTGCTCCTTTAATCAGTTTATATGCATTATCTTACCATTATTTCTCAATCTCACAAAAAGAATCCAATCCAATTTCCCGCACCTTAATGGGTGATCAGGTGTCGATTAGTCGCCTCAAATGTGATATCATGATTACTGTAAGTGATAGTCATTAACTATCAGACTGAATATTGAGAGGAAGAATGACATGAGCGAAAAAAAGATTATTGAAAAACTCGATGACATTAAAGATTACGAAGACAAAATGGCTGATTTAGTGTCAGCAATCTTGACCGACCAACCTTGGGAACAAACTGATGAAGTTCGAAACGTTTACTTTTTGGATGTAACTGATTTTGGGAAAGACCTTCAAGACGTTTTGGACCAAATGAACGTTTTGCGTGACCAATACGATGAAACATTACACTCATACTTGGGTGTTCCATTCATCCCTTACGTTCCACTATCAAAATTAACTGATGCCGCTTTTCAAACTTTAGTTGACGTTGACCCAACGGACAACATCACTAAGACTAAGAAGAACAGTGTTTTTGTTGATTCACGTGTTATTGATAGTAAAGATGGTAAGCACATTAGCTTGGACTTACAATTTAACGAACAATAAGATTAAGTGTAAAGAGAGTTGACACCTTGGTGTTAGCTCTCTTTTTTATGGCGTTTTTGAAATAAATATTTTAAAAATGATTGACAGAAAGTGATTTGAGTTGTTTAATTAGTGGCAATTAAAGAAGAGGAGGAATATTCCATGAATAATCATATTGATCATCAAAACGACCTTTATACTTACTTTACTTGGTACAAGTGCGTATCTAAGTAAGGTTGTTTTGAGGGCCTAATTAGATACCGTAAGGATACTAACTAGGCTAATTACAGATTATCGTTGGATATTTCTAATAACGAATGTGTTTTTAATCCCAGTTAGCATCGAATGTTAACTGGGATTTTTTTGTCTATCGAAAGGAGAACTATTATGTCAGCTGATTTAATAAGTAAAATGAACCACGAGATGTTGCAGTTATCACCATCGTCGATTTTAAAATTTAATGATGAGGTGAGTCAGATTCCTGATATTATTCCGTTAACGTTAGGTGAACCAGACTTTAACACCCCTGAACACGTTAAGGACGCGGCAATTAAAAGTATTCAACAAAATGAGAGTCACTACGCTCCTACCAAGGGAACTAAGCGACTTCGGGATGCAGCTGCGCACTTTTTACAAAGTAAATACGATTTAAACTACGACCCGGAGACGGAGATCATTATGACCGCTGGAGCTACCGGTGGAATTTATACGGCATTAACATCGGTTTTAAATCCTGGGGATGAAGTTTTAATTCCAACGCCGATTTTTCCACTCTACTTTCCGATTATTAAACTGAGGGGAGCCACCCCGATTTTTATGGACACTTCTAAAACTGACTTTGTCCTCACTCCAGAACAATTAGAACAAAATTTAAGGGATCATCCCAAAACCAAGGCGATTGTCTTGAACTTTCCCACTAATCCCACTGGCAAAACTTATCATCCTGGCGAACTCCAAAAACTGGCCGATGTGATTAAAAGGCATGATATCTTTGTGATTTCTGACGAAATTTACAGCGAACTGACTTATGACGGTAAACACACCTCAATCGCTAAATATCTTCCCGAACAAACCATTTTATTGAATGGAGTTTCAAAGTCACACGCGATGACCGGTTGGAGAATTGGAATCATGGCAACGCCTAAAGACATCACCAGCCAACTTGAAAAAATCGATCAATTTACGATCACTTCGACCACCACAAATGCGCAAGCTGCGGCCGCAGAAGCACTCGGAAACGGAATGAATGATACGGATGCCATGAAAAAGGAGTATAGAAAACGACGTGATTTTGTTTACGAAAAATTGAGTGCAATGGGCTTTAAGATGGCCAATCCCGATGGGGCTTTTTACATTTTCGCTAAAATCCCAGCTGGCTTAATTCAAAATAGTATGGACTTTAGTTATGACTTAGCCCGTAAAGCCAAGGTAGCCGTCATTCCCGGAAGTTCATTTGGCCCAGGCGGCGAGGGATACGTTCGCATTAGTTATGCTACTTCAATGGAAAATTTAAAAGAAGCCATGGACCGAATTAGTCAGTATGTCGAAAAAGAAAGAGAAAAATAATTGCGACACCAAAGCCCTTAACTACTTACGATAGTTAAGGGCTCTTTTGCGGTGTATTTTATTTTACTTACAATTACTTGTTTTGGGCTTCTTTTTCCTGAGCCGCTTGCCCCAAGATGTTGAGGTAGTTAAACGGACGGTCAAAGTTTGGTTGAAACAGCATGTCAACCATAGCCAGGTCGTCAATGGTGTTTTCGTTTTGAATGGCAACCGAAAGCACGTTAGCGGATTGTGAGATGTCGTAAAGACTGGTCAATGCGCCACCCAAGATTTTGCGGGTGTCTGGGCTGTAAACCAGTGACATTAGAACAGGAGTCGTGGTGGGCATGAATTCAGGACGATAGTTATCTTCAACAATTACTTGATGAGCGTTAATGCCCTGAGCCTTAGCGGCACTCATGGTTAAGCCGGTTGAGGCTAGGTTTCTGTCGTACAACTTCAGACCAGATGAGGATTGCGTCCCCATGTATTTTTCTGTGTCGTTTTCGATGTTCTTTCCAACCAAAATTCCTTGACGAACCGCATTGGTGGCAAGCGGAATGTAGGCGTTTTTGTGGGTTGGATTGTAGTGAACGGCGGCACTGTCACCAGCGGCGAAGATGTCCTTGTTAGAAGCATGCATGTAATCATCGGTGATGATTGCACCGTTTTCAAGCATGTCAACTTGACCCTTGAGTAGACTCGTGTTGGGTTTGAAACCAATGCACAAAATAGCTAGGTCAGCCGTAAATTCGTCACTGCTGGTCTTAATTGAGACCGTGTCACCGTTATCAGTGAACTTTTGCACCATTTGGTTTCCTTCGAATTTAACCCCATGGTCCTTGTAGTCTTTTTCGACGATGTCAGTAAACTTAGGGTCATAGTATTTACTTAAAACCCGGTCAACGCCATCAATCAAAGTGACCTCATGGCCAGTCTTGGAATAGGCTTCAGCTAGTTCGGCCCCGATGTATCCAGCCCCGATGACAGCGATCCGTTTAGCGTCCTTGGCGTCATCGAAAAGCACTTGAGCGTCGGTCCAGTTCTTACAAAGCTTGACGTGATCGCTATGAACGCCCTCGATTGGAGGGACAACCGGAAGGGAACCACTGGTCATTACGAGCTTGTCGTAATGTTCGGTCTTACTTTCACCGGATTCTAAATCCTTAACGGTGATTTCCTTGTTATTTGAGTCGATGTTAGTGACTTCGTGCTTCATTTGCACGTCGGCGCCAAGTCCCTTTAATTCCCTTGGATCAGAATAGAACAGGCCTTTTGGATCTTTAACTTCGCCACCTAAATAAAGGGCGATTCCACATGATAGAAATGAGATATTGTCATTTTTTTCATAGACAGTTAAGTCATAATCGGGATGCTCTTTTAAGATTTGTTTAACCGCAAAAGTTCCCGCGTGGGTACAACCAACAACAATAATTTTCATGATGCAACTTACCTCCTAGTGTGAAACAATATTCATGAATTATAGGTTATCCTACCAGATAAAATTGTGAAATGCTAATCAATACACTCATAAAATGGTTCTTATTTATTATTTTTTGAAAGCGACTTCATTACTATACTCTCTGGCTCTTTCACACATGGTTTGATAAATGCGAACGACATCACGATCGGTGCCCCTTAATTCGTATTCTGCAATTTCAGGGACGTTAAAACGTTCCGCATATCTTCTGGCTGTGAGACAAAATTGGACGTTAAAATTGCGATTACCACTGCCGACGATTCCCATGCAGTAGTCGGCGTTATGGTTGTAAGCAACGTATTCGCCCATGGTGTTGGTCATGAGTTCTTTGACCCCGTTATCGATTCCATTTCCACCGTCAAGGTAGGTCGGCACGAAAACAAAGTACGGTGATGTTTCGTCAGCAAAGTCACTTTGATCTGAGATTTCGGTTGGTTCAATTAGTGGGTTACTAGCATCTTTTTGGTGCTCGGTTTCCGCGTAGTCCTCTAAATTTTGCACGAAGTTGCGGGTGTTACCGGCAATTGAGATGTATAAAATGCGAATGGGTTTGATGATTACTACCTCCTTAAATATGAAAAATAGTCACTATTAGTGTAACCTCTAACAAGTTTAAATGCACAGAATCTTAGAAGTCAAAGCAGCCAAAAAACGCACGGAATTAGTTATCCGTACGTTTTTAATTTAATTTCGTTTCTTTACGATCCAGATGACGATCCCACTGATAGCGAGGATTAAAATTCCGAAGGCGCTCGCAATTGCTCCTAATAGCAGTCCGGGAGTTTGGTATTTCAGTTCAATCTGGTGTTTCCCAGCCTGAATGGGTGCTCCGACAAATCCTGTGTTGACCCGGGTAGTTGGTACCTGTTTGCCGTCGACGAAGAGTTTCCATCCCGTTGAATAGGGAATGGAAGTGGTTAAGACGGACTTCTTCGGGTTATTACTGATTCCTTTGACTTCGTTCTTTTTAACCTGAAGGTTTTGGAGACGGTTACGTTGAAGTTTTTGAATCCGTTGTTCATACGAATTGCCAAACGGAACGGCAATAATCTTGGCGTGTTTAAAATTAATCTGGTGGACACCATCAAACGTCAATTTAATTTGATTGCGGCGTTTGGTGGAATACCCTAGGTTAATCAAAGCGTTTTTCTTTTGCGTGTAGTTTGAGAGATTGTCGCGTCCATACTGTGAGTAACCGTTCTTCATTCCTTTCGTTGCAGCATTAAGGGAGTACTGACCGACAAACGGAGTGTGAAGGTTCTTTCGTTTCTCGTTTAGTTTCATCATCTTCGTGTACGGTTGATTTTTGATAGCGTGCTGTCTTTTGGTCATGCTTTCCTTTGAAGCCGACGAGTAATCGTGACTCTGAATACCCTCTAATTGTAAGTAAATTTCGGCATTTTTGGTGCGGTTAGGTTGCTTAATCTTAAGGAAATATGGGACTGATTTACCAAGCGCATCCTTAGTTACCACGTGGAGACCGTCTTGATTTTGCTTCTTGGTGTCATTTTCTAATTTGACGTTTTCGGAAAGGATCTTTAAGGCGGTCTTCTGAGACGTGTGATTAATGGTTGGTTCGTTGTACTCAACGCTCTTAGAATTGTTAGTGAATGCCGTTAATTTATCGTAGTTATCAAGGGTCTTTTCGTAGTCCGGTTGCACTTCATAACTAAGTTGCTTCTGATTATGTTTCAACTTGGCTGATTTGATGCCCTTAATTGGCGAATCAACGTGGACCCCACTGATCATTGCTTGTTCACGTGCGGTTGGGGATAGTTTTTGGTACTGCCGGTTTGAGATCGTTTGATCCTGGGTGTAAGCAATTGGAAGTGCGTTCTTGTTTTTTAAAACGTAGGTTCCATCGGGGTCCTTTTGGTTCACGAGCGGGTTATCAGACGCAAACAGGAGCGGCTTTTTGTCCTTACCCTTGACCATCTTGAAGCCAAAGGGTTGTGATTTGTTTTGTTGGCCCGTGCGAATAAAGAGGTACTTGACGCCCATTAAATTATCGAGAGTGGTGCGGTAGTCATTTTGAGCGACCGGAGCGTTAAAGGTCCGTTGGTTATTTTGAACGGAATTTTCAAGTTGGCCAATGGCCCCATTTTCCACCGTCAGATATGATGAAATGTCGCGGGTCGAAAATAACATCGGGATGTTGGTATTGATGTTAGAGTAGTTCGATAAGTTGACGTCATTTCGACCAGCATAGTGGTATCGATTACCAAGTGAGGTCCGATATCCACCTAACCGTGGTTCAACGTACTGATCGGCTCCGTCGTAGAAATTATTGATGAAGTTAGTGGCAACGTGTTTATTAAGCATGCCCTTTGAAAAGCCGGCAACGTTGGGACTATAGTAGCCAACGCCAAGTGAGATGAGGTTTACGATCAAAACGGCGGTCACACTTCCGATGGTTGTCACTGGCTTTAAATGGAATAGCTGACTACATAGGATGACGCCCATTAAAATCAGCAGGAGGACGATTTCGCCGTAGTCATGCGCACTTAACTTCATGATGAATCCACGAGAAGCCCAAATAAGCACAATGAGGGTGATAATTGCGAAAATCATGACTTCCACGTCACGCTTAGTTAACGTGGTGAGATGATCTGAAAGAATTGTGGCAGCCATCCCAATTGGAAGTAAGCCCAAACACATCCACCGGTTTGATGGGGTCGATATGGCGTTAAAGACCGCTCCAAAAGCCGGAATCAGGGCACCAATGAAAACCACCAACAGGCCGATGTTTAGGTAAAGGTATTTCTTGAAGTGAGTCATCGTGTAAACAATGCCCAAAAATCCGAGTCCACTAATCCCAACAATGAGCCAGAAGCTAATGGTCAGGTAGCCATTTCCGATAATTTTACTTGGAATGGAAAGGTAATAGTAGAGAGGATAGAAAAGATAGCCGTTTGCAAAGGTCGATGTGGTCCTCGTGGAACTCAGGGCAAATATGAGGGTCGGAACGAAAATGACGGCACTAATCAAGATTCCCGCTAGAATGGCCGCAACCATTTTGACCAGTGAGCTCACAAAATGAAAGTCAGGGTTTTTACGAAGGCTGAAATACCTAATGACGACGTAGATAATACTGCCAAGTCCAATGATGTAGGCAAAGTAAAAGTTACTTAAAAAAGTTAAGGAAACGGCCAGCATCAGTGGAATGAAGGAATGGTTAGAAATGATGCGTTCGACGCCGTAGCAAATCAGTGGGAAGAAAATCATCGGTAGAATAAAAAAGGGATGGTGCATCCCCGAATAAAGGGCGTAACCCGCAAACGTGTAAGTTAAAGTTCCGAGTACGACACTGTATTTTTTAAAATGAAATTGTTTGATGAATAGTAAAAAGGCCAATCCAGCAACGTACAGGCGCAGGATTACCAGGAGCCCATATCCCAGTTCCAGTAAGTGGTCTGGGAATAAAACGATCAGGTAGTTGAAGAGATCACCGACTACGTAGTACGAAAAACTGGTTAACTGATCAGCACCGAGGCCAATGTTAAACGACCAGTTGGTAAAGCCGTGACTGGGATGGGCAAGAAATTCAGTTAGCATGTGTTTAAAGTTTACGAGGATGGGGTAGTGTTGGGCAATTCCGTCCATTCCCCAGATTAGTGAGTTACCGGTTAAGTAAAACGTCCAGATGTAGGCCATGATAATAATCAGAAAAATTAGACTGTAAAAAAGCCAATCCGGACATTTTTTTAAAACTGTTTTCATTGTTTCTATTACCCCTATGTATTAGTAAAGCCGAGGGACAGCCTCGGCTTTATTGATATTAGTTATTTGTCTTTTTGGTCGTCATCTGCGTCTGATTCATCATCAGTTGGTTCCAGTTTATTGACCTCTAGCCAGTTAATGAACGAGTTCTTGTAGTCAAGAACCTTAAACTGAAAGCCATCAATTGTAACAACGTCACCCACTTTAATGTGAGGATTTTGTTCGATGATGAAACCAGCAATTGTGACGATGTCAGAGTCGTCAAAAGCAGGCATCTCAACGTCGAAGTACTTTTCAAAGTCATACGTGTTTAATTTTCCGTTCACCTGGAAAGTGCCATTTGGCTGTTTAAAGATGTATTCGTTAACCTGTGGGTCAATCTCGTCTCGAACGGTTCCAAACAACTCTTCGTAGATATCCTTATCGGTAATTAAACCAGACGTTCCACCGTATTCATCGATTACGACAACAATTGGTTGATGCATCTTAATCATTTGTTGAAGTACCATCGTAATGGGGGTGGTTTCGGGGGTCGTACTAATCTTTCGGATTAGTTTTCCGACCTTAACGTTTGAATCGACCTGCGACTGTCTAACCAAATCGTAACTGTAAACGTACCCCAGGATATTATCCTTATCGTTGTCTTTGACAACGGGAATTCGACTGAATTTCTTTTGAATGTAGACGTTAATAGCATCTTGGACCGTATCGTTGATGTCAATTGTTACTAGCTGGGTCCGGTCAATCATGATGTCCCTGGCCACTTTGTCGTTTAATTCAAACGAACGCTGCATGTACAAGTAGTCGTTTCGCTCTAGATCACCATTTTTAACGGCATCCTTTGAAAGACTCAAAATTTCTGATTGTGAGAAGGCCTCGTCGTTTTCGTTTGCCACGGGGATTCCCAGTAACTTAACTACGCCAGTTGCTGACACATTTAGTAACCACACAAATGGATAGAATAAAATGTGAAAGAAGTGAAGCGGACCAGCAATCACGCTTAAAACTTTTAGTGGCATGTCAATACTAATATTTTTAGGTACAATTTCGGTAAATACCACTTCTAAATAGGTAAGTAAAAGTACCCCAACAATCGCACCAACACTGTGAGCGGTAGCAGGATTAACACTGAAATCCTTTAATTCCATGATGGAAACCAGGATTTCAATCACGAATGATTCACCAATCCAACCAAGAATGATTCCTGCAAGTGAAACACCTACTTGGGTTGTCGAAAGATACTCATTAAGGTTGGTTACCATTTTCATTTCACGATTAACTTTTTTCTTCTTTTTGTCACTGATATCTTCATCATCCAGTTTTTCTTGGAGGGCACTTGGCCTTGATTGGACCAGTGAGAACTCACACGCGACAAAGAATGCAGCAAAGAAGAACGTTATTAAAATAATTATTAGATCAAGTATTATCTGACCGGTATTCAAATTTCATTCCTCATTTCAAAATTTTAAACAATAAATATATTATAACGTACTTATCCATTTTTTTAAGTATTTAAGATGAGCGGCATAATTAATTGATTTTATCATAAAGCCGCTTGAATGGAAGCAATTTATTAAAATAAATTCCTTATTATGATTATGTTACGAAAAATTTTTGATTTTACGGTTTCGAGGAAAAATTAACGGTTAATACGAAAGTTATTTTGTAAGTAGCACTTTTTACCCCAATTATGAGCTAATTTCTTGTGTGAAAGGGACGATCCATCCTAGTATAGAGGGTGCTAAGAGATTAGCAAATAAAATAATAAAAAGGGGTTTTAGTTATGGCAAACGATTTAAGAAAAGCTAGTTATGATCCAATGGATGACTTTTTTGGCGACTTTGGCAAGAGTTTATTAAACTCAGTTGCTGGAAGCAACAGAATGAAAACTGATGTTTTAGACCAAGGCGATGACTACGTCGTAAAGGCAGAATTGCCTGGCTTTAGAAAAAATGATATTGACATCAGTTATGATAACGATACCCTATCAATTCATGCTGTTCATGACATTGACAAGGAAAACAAGGGTGACAATGGTCGGATCTTAAGTAGAGAACGTTCATCAAGTGACGTTAACCGTTCGTTTTACATCCCTGATGTTGATGAGACCAAGATTTCAGCTGATTACGATGGCGGTGTTTTAACCATTACTTTACCAAAATCACAAGATGATGAAACCCAAAACCATCACGTTGAAATCGACTAATTTAATTTAGAATAAGTGTTAAGAGATGATCCGGTTGGACCATCTCTTTTTTTAACTATTTTTAAAGCTTTGCGCTTTTCTTTCATTAGTGGTGCAAAATTTAATTCCTTCTTATACAATATTAATTAGAAATGAATTAATTACATAAGGAGGTGTAACTGTGGCAAGTGACCAGATCGATATTAATAACGTGAATCCGAGTGAGGGACTAACGAGTACGGAAGTTAAACAACAGGTGGCAGACGGTTATAAGAATACGGCGCCTAAACCACTAACGAAGTCTGTGAAACAGATCTTGGTGGAAAACATCTTTACGCTGTTTAACGTAATCAACGTAGTTCTTGGTGCGCTAGTATTCTATACCGGTAGCTATATCAACATGTTGTTCTTGGTGATTGCCATAGCGAACACTACCATCGGAATCTTTCAGGAGATTCGTTCTAAGCGCCAGGTTGACAAAATGGCGTTGTTGTCTCAGAGCAAGATCAAAGTTCGACGGAACGGAAAAATTGAACTTATTCAACCGGACCAGATTGTTTTAGGAGACATCGTTGAACTGGATCGTGGGGACCAGGTACCAGTTGACGGAGTCGTAAAACAAACCAAGGGGATTGAGGTTGATGAGTCTCAAATCACCGGTGAATCCAATCCAATTGAGAAAACCACCGGAGATGAACTGACGTCTGGCAGTTTTCTGGTTAGTGGAAAAGCCTTCATGCTTGCAACTAAAGTTGGCGATGAGACCTTTGTTAACACGATTACAAACCAGGCTAAGACCGACAAGAGTAAGAACAGTGTCTTAATCTCGCTGATTAAAAAAATCATCAAAATTCTGACTTTTATTATCATTCCACTTGGAGTAGCACTTTTTGTTTCCCGTTTGATGCACGGGGTGAGCGTTAATAATGCCATTCTGGGAACCGTGGCGGCCATGATTGGGATGATTCCTGAAGGATTGGTTCTTTTGACGTCAGTGACCCTCGCAATTTCTGCCTATCACCTGGCCAAAAAACGGGTCTTAGTCAGAGACCTTTCTTCCATTGAAACTCTGGCACGGGTGAACACGATCTGTCTGGATAAAACCGGGACGATTACCAGTGGCAAATTGAAATTTAAACAGATGGTGAAAGAAGCCCCTAATTACACTGATCAACAAATTGCTGAAATCATGGGCTCTTTGGTCCATGAAATTGATGACAACAATGAGACCGCTTCAGCGCTTAAAAATGAGTTCAAGCAACACCCAGACGCCGCTAGTATGATCGTGCCGTTCTCTTCAGCGAGAAAGTGGAGTGGGGCCGAGTTAGATGACAAGGGAAAATACGTCTTCGGAGCACCTCAGTTCATTTTGGATCTAACTGACAAGCAACAACAAGAAGTTAAGCATTACGCCGAACAGGGTTTTCGGGTCATTGCGCTCGCAAAAGTGGACCAATTAAACGAGGATAGTATCGCTGGTAGTGAACTGATTGCCTTAATCTTGATTACGGATGTCATTCGACCAAACGCTTCTGAAACCCTGCAGTTCTTCTATAACCAGGGGGTCGACTTAAAGGTCATTTCTGGCGATGATCCGGTCACCGTTTCAAGCATTGCCAAACGAGTTGGCATTCACAATGCCTACGATTACGTTGACATGACGACGATTGAAGACGACGCCGACTACCGTGATTTGGTCAAGCAGTACGTGGTGTTTGGACGGGTCAAACCCGACCAGAAACAACGGCTAATTAAGGCGCTACAAGAAAACGGTCGGACGGTTGCCATGACTGGTGATGGGGTCAACGACTTACTGGCCTTAAAGCAGTCAGACTGTGGAATCGCAATGGCATCAGGATCTGAAAGTGTCAAGAGTATTGCCGATTTTGTGATTATTGATTCCAACTTCGACGCCCTTATTAAAGTGTTAAACGAAGGTCGGAGGGTTATTAACAACATTGATAGCATCGCTTGCCTGTACCTGATTAAGACCATGTTCTCGGTCATGCTCAGCGTGCTCTTTCTGTTTTTTGCCAGAAACTATCCGTTTCAACCAATTCAACTCACTCCGATTAATGACTTAATGGTCGGAATCCCATCGTTTCTCTTGGCGCTTGAACCGAATTATCGAGCTTTAAAGGACCGCTTTGCTTCTAACATTTATGAAATTTCACTTCCAGCCGCACTAAGTGTCGTTTTCTACATTTTAGTGATTGGTGTGATTGGCGATATTTTTGGACTATTCACCTCAATTACTTCATCACTGAGTGTTTTGATTACTGGGGTCATCTGTTGGTTGGCTTTGACAATGGTTTGTCGACCATTTAACCGCTACAAACTAACCATCGTCGTTTTGAGTATCACACTCTTTTTGGCGGTGTTCATCTTTCTTGGTAAAATTTTCTCGTTGGTCACGATCTTTACGTGGTCAGTCGGAGGAATTGGATTATTATTAGCTCTTACAACTGATTTCACATTTGTTGGGGTGCAAAAGTGTGTCAGATTAGTTAGACATAAACTTTTTAACAAATAAGGATTTAGACAGATAGCGTCATGCGGGCGTTATTTGTCTTTTTAATTAACAGTTAGTGCATTATTTAACAATAGCATTCGTCAAATTAATTAATTATTTTTTAAGAGTTTAATAACCGTCAGAATAATAAGTGATAAAAATAACAATGAACCATTGCTTTTTGAAAAAGATGATGATATGATATTAGTTGTGAAGAAAATAACAAGAAAATATTGGAGGCTGGAAGTATGACAGATGCAAAGCAACAACCCAATGTTGAAGAGATCGATAAGAATATTGATGCCAAAGTTCAAAAAGCACGCATTGCCGTAGATGAGATGAGTAATTTCGACCAGGATAAGGTTGATAAGATTACCCACGCCATGGTACTTGCTGGGGTTAATGCCCACCAAAAATTAGCTAAGATGGCTTATGAAGAAACCGGACGTGGTGTTGAAGAAGACAAGGCCATTAAGAACTTGTTTGCCACCGAAGAAATTTGGCATGATATTCGTAATGATAAAACCGTTGGGATCATCTCAGAAGATTCTGAAAATGACCTGATTAAAGTTGCTGAACCACTCGGTGTTATTGCTGGAATCACTCCAGTTACTAACCCAACCTCAACTACTTTATTCAAGGCAATTATTTCAATGAAGACTAGAAACGCCATCATCTTTAGTTTGCACCCACAAGCCCTTCAATCGTCAATTGAAGCTGCTCGAATCGTGCGTGATGCTGCGGTTAAAGCTGGTGCACCTAAGGACGCCATTCAATGGATTGAAAAGCCTAGTCGAGAAGCTACGAACGCTTTGATTCAGAACCCTGGCGTTGACATTACCCTTGCAACTGGTGGTCCTGGATTAGTTAAGGCCGCATACTCCGCTGGGAAACCAGCTTTAGGAGTTGGTCCTGGTAATGGTCCCGTTTACGTTGAAAAGACCGCCAACATCCCACGTGCCGTTAACGATATCGTTTTATCAAAGACCTTTGATAACGGGATGATCTGTGCCACTGAAAATAGTGCGGTAATCGATGCCGATATCTATAAAGATGTAAAAGAACAACTCGAATTAAACCGGGTTTACTTTGTTCCAGAAAAAGAAAAACAAAAATTAACTGACGCCATGTTTGACAGCAAGCGTCTTAGTGTTAAGGGTCCAATTGCTGGTGCCACTGCGCAACAAATTGCTGACATGGCTAAGATCAAAATCCCAGAAGACACTCAAGTGCTTGCCGTTGAGATGACCGGAATTGGTCCTAAGTACCCAATGTCAGGGGAAAAATTATCACCAGTTCTTTCGGTCTACAAGTCAAAAGACCACAAGGATGCTTTCAGAATTTGTGCTGAGCTTCTAAACTACGGTGGATTAGGCCATACCGCAGCAATTCAAACCTCAGATGATCAATTGGCCGTTGACTTTGGGGTAGCCGTTAAGGCTTCGAGAGTGATCGTTAACTCACCATCTGGTCTTGCTGGAGTTGGTAACTTGTACAACAACATGACCCCATCACTTACGCTTGGAACTGGATCATGGGGTAAAAACTCAATCTCCCATAACGTTACTGATTATGACTTGTTGAACATTAAAACTATCGCAAAGAGAAGAAATAATATGCAATGGATTAAACTACCTCGAATCTACTTCGAAAAGAACTCAGTTCGCTACCTCCACGACATGCCTGGTATTAAGAAGGCCTTTATTGTTACTAGTCCTTCTATGGTTAAATATCACTACGTTGACAAAGTCTTAGATGAATTGAACCGAAGAGAAGATGACGTTCAGTACTACATCTTCGATGATATTCATGGTGAACCAACAACTGACATGGTGAATGCTGGGGTTACCCAAATGAACGCCTTTAAGCCTGACACCATCATCGCCCTTGGTGGAGGATCACCACTTGATGCCGCTAAGATGATGTGGTTAATTTACGAAAACCCTGAGACTGACTTCTTCGGTGCAAAACAGAAGTTCTTGGATATCAGAAAACGTGCTTACAGATACAACAAACCAGAAAAATCACAAATGGTTGCCATTCCAAGTACTTCTGGAACTGGTTCAGAAGTAACGCCATTCTCAGTTATTACTGATTCAAAGCTTCACGTTAAGTATCCATTAGCTGACTACGCTTTGACACCTGACGTTGCCATTGTTGATCCACAGTTTGTTAAGACGGTACCAAAGGGCACCATTGCTGCCTCAGGACTTGATGCCTTAACTCACGCGATTGAGTCATACGTCTCAACCATGGCTTCAGATTACACTCGTCCGATGTCACTTCAGGCCATCAAGATGATTTTTGATAACTTGACTGACTCGTACAACGGTAACATGGAAGCTCGAGACAAGATGCATACCGCCTCAACGATCGCCGGAATGGCATTTGCGAACGCTTTCCTTGGAATTACCCACTCAATTGCTCATAAGATTGGTGGACAATTCGGGATCACCCACGGGCTTGCCATTGCCATTACTTTGCCACACGTTATCAGATATAACTTCAAGAAACCAAAGAAGATTGCCACATGGCCTAAGTACGAATCATTTAGAGCCGACGACGATTACGCTAACATCGCTCGCTACCTTGGTCTTCCTGGAAACTCCAATGAAGAATTGAAGGAAGCCTTGGTTCACCGCTTCATCGAATTAGCTCACTCGGTTGGAGTTGAACTTGATCTGAAGTCACAGGGTGTAAGCAAACAAGAGTTAGAAGCAGCTGCCGATCATCTTGCCGAACTGGCATATGCTGATCAATGTACAACTGCTAACCCGAAAGAACCACTGATCGCAGATCTCAAGAAGATGATTCTTGACGAATACGAAGGTGTTGGGGTTGAAACGCAAACTGATAAAGAAGTTTAGTTTCTAAGTTATTAAGAACTAAAAAGTAGGAATTCCAAACGGAATTCCTACTTTTTTTGTGCAATTGATTTGGTTAAAACGTTGATTAATTCTTGCTCTTCGGGTGAAAGAACGTGACTTTTACGAAAGGCCACCGAAACATAAAACGGGGGTAAATCTTCATCGTCAATTGGGATGGGGACAAGGTTGTCGGAAGGTTTAATGGCCTTACTAACCAAAAAGGTGATCCCCACGTCTTCAGAGACTAATTGTTTGGCTAGCTCAATGTCAGACGTACGATACTTAATTTTGGGGTGAATGGCGTGAAGCTTAGACAGATCCGAAAAAACCTGAGTGTGAACGAAGTCACTGGAGAGGCCCACAAACTCTTCGTTTTTGAGGTCAGCAAATTTAACGGAGTGAGCGTCTGCCAGTGGTGACTGTCGATTCACGACCAGCATGAAGTGGTCTTTGGTTAAAACCGTCGCGTCGATCTCACTACTTTCAAGCGGTTTGGATGATCCTAAAAGTGCTAAGTCGATTCGACCGTCTTTTAATTCCCCTAAAAGCTTTTTGGAACCACTCTCTGAGTTATCAAGATCATTTAGGATCCCAAGTGAAAATAGTTTAGACGCCAGCTTGGGAAAATAATAGTTGCCAATGATTGGTGGAAGACCAAAGCGAATGACATGGTCACTGATGCTGCCCATTTCGTTGTTAATTTTGTCTACTTCCTTCATAATTACCTGGACGTGTTTTTCAAGGTCGGCGCCGGCCTTAGTGAGTTTAATTTGGTGGTGGGCCTGATTTCGATTAATTAATTCGACGTTGAAGTTATCCTCTAAACGCTTAATGGCCATGGTAATCGTGGGCTGTTTAACGTGATAATACTTAGAAACGTCGGTGTAATTTTTAAGCTCGGTTAACTTGTTGAAGTACATTAAATCTTTTAGCTTCATGATGACCTCATATAAATTAAATTTATGAATAAATTGTGTTTGACTATCTTTTTGATAGTGAATTAGTATTTAAAAGAATCAATTACAGACTATTTTACTACAAAAAGGAGTCTTAAAATATGGCTAAAGGTGAAGAAATATTGAACAATCCCTTTATCAATAAAGGGACTGCATTTACTGATGATGAACGAAAGACATTAGGACTGGTGGGGATGCTTCCACCGAACGTTCAAACTTTGGGCGAACAGGTTGAAAACGTTTATGACGAATACCAACACAAGGGTAGTGACCTTGAAAAACGCATCTACTTGATGAGTATTTTCAACGAAAATCGGGTTCTATTCTATGCTACCTTCGCTAAACATGTCACTGAATTCATGCCAGTCGTTTACGATCCAACGATTGCTGACTCAATTGAAAATTACTCCAGACTGTACGTTAACCCACAAAACGCGGCGTTTTTATCAATCAATCACGATGACCCTGAAACGATCCGTGAAAGTTTGAAGAACACTGCTTCCGGACGCAATATCAAGTTGATCGTTGTAACCGATGGCGAAGGAATCCTTGGAATTGGTGACTGGGGAACTCAAGGAATTGACATCCCAGTTGGTAAATTAATGGTTTACAGTGCCGCTGCTGGCATTGACCCATCTGAAGTCCTACCAGTGGTCTTAGACGTTGGAACTACTAACAAGAGTTTACTCGACAATCCACTCTACCTTGGTAATCATCAGGACCGCGACTACGGTCAAAAGTACTACGACTTCGTTGACAAGTTTGTAAAAGAAGCAGAAGACTTATTTCCTAATTTATACTTGCACTTTGAAGACTTTGGGCGTGCCAACGCTTCAAACATCCTTGATAAGTACAAGGATGACTACTTGGTCTTTAACGATGACATCCAGGGAACTGGAATTATCGTCCTTGCTGGTGTCTTAGGTGGCCTTAAGATTTCTGGTGAAAAGATGACCGATCAGAAGTACCTGTGCTTTGGTGCCGGAACTGCCGGCGTCGGAATTGCCGAACGGGTTTGTGAAGAGATGGTGCAAGCTGGCTTATCCGAGGAAGAAGCTAAGAAGCATTTCTACATGGTTGATAAGCAAGGCCTCTTGTTTGACGACATGTCCGACCTAACTCCTGGACAAAAAGAGTTTGCGAGAAGTCGTTCTGAATTCTCTGACTCAGAAAACCTGACCGACTTACTCTCAATTGTGAAGGCTGTTCATCCATCAATCATGGTTGGAACTTCTACTCAACACGGCGCCTTCACTGAAGACGTTATTAAGGAAATGGCCGCTCATACTGACCGTCCAATCATCATGCCAATCTCAAACCCAACTAAGTTGGCTGAAGCAACTGCTTCCGATTTGATCAAATGGACTGATGGTCGTGCCTTAGTCGCTACCGGTGTTCCAAGTGCACCCGTTGAATACAACGGAGTTAAGTATGAGATTGGACAGGCTAACAACGCCTTAGTCTACCCAGGAATTGGGTTAGGTGCCATTGCTGCCACCGCCACTAAACTTAACGACGACATGATTAGTGCTGCTGCTCATTCCCTTGGTGGAATTGTGGATTCAACGGTTCCTGGGGCTGCCATTTTGCCACCAGTTGACCAGTTAACCGAATTCTCTGAGACCGTTGCGATTGCTGTTGCTCAAAGCGCAGTTGATCAAGGGATTACGCGCGAAAAGATTACGGACGTTAAGTCGGCCGTTGATGATGAAAAATGGTATCCCGAATACCCAGATTTAACTAATTTAAACAAATAATTGGAGGAATGTTACATTGGCAGCGTTTATTACTTCACTAGAAAGTGTTGCTGAGATTGTCATTGTCATTGCACTTGGATATTTCTTGAGAAAGTCGGGAAAATTCGCCGACAGTTTCAAGGGAAACATCTCATTCTTAATCATGAATGTGGCTTTGCCTATTTCAATCTTCGTATCAGTATTAGATAATTTGACCCGTGGAAAGTTAGTCGGGCTAGCTGGCGGACTGTTATACACCGTAATTAGTTTTGCGTTAGGTTACGTTGTCGCCATTGCCCTAGTCTACATCCTAAAAATTAGAAAGGGTCGTAGGGGAACTTTCATTAACATGGCAGTGAACGCCAACACCATCTTTATTGGGCTACCTTTGAACTTGGCACTGTTTGGAACTTCTGGGATGACTTACTTCCTGATTTACTATGTAATGAACACCATCTCAACTTGGGCCATCGGAATCTTCTTCATCTCAGGAGACGATCCCACCAAGAAGAAGGGTGAAAGCAAGGGGAACTTTAACTGGAAGAAGTTGCTTCCAGCTCCACTGATTGGTTTCTTGGTTGCGTTAGTTTGGATTCTGATTGTTAACGTTAAGCTGCCAATGTGGATCGACAAGACCTGTAACATGATTGGTGGTCTTGTAACACCATTATCCTTAATCTACATTGGGATTATTTTGGCCGATGCCGGTCTTTCATCAATTCACTTTGATAAAGATTCCATTGCCGCACTACTTGCTCGTTTCGTGATTGCTCCGGCAATTATGATCGGAACCTTACTGGTCTTCATGCACACCGGCGCTGGGATTCCAAACATCGAATTTGGCACCTTAGTAATTCAATCTGCCACCCCTGGTTTGGCTGTGCTTCCAATTCTGGTTAGTCAGTCCCATGGTGACGTTGATTACGCTACTAACTTGGTCGTAACCAGCACGATTCTGTTCGTGATCGTGGTTCCAATCTTGATGGCCATTATCAACTTTATCGTATAGATAAGTAATTAATAAAGAAGTCAGACGTTCAATCTGGCTTCTTTTTGTTTGCACAGGTCACTAACACGGTTTGAAAGTGGTAACGTAGAAGTATGCACAATTTCATTTATTAATTAATTGGAGGGATTAAACAGTGACCGCATTTATTGCCTCACTAGAGAGTGTCGCTGAGATTGTTATTATTATTGCTTTAGGGTATTTTCTTCGTCGTTCCAACAAAATGACGGATGGTTTTAAGGGAAATGTTTCGTTCTTAATTATGAACATTGCCTTACCAGTTTCGATTTTTATTTCCGTTTTGGATAATTTGAATCGGGGAAAATTAGTTGGACTAGTTGGCGGACTACTATACACGTTGATTAGTTTTACCCTGGGTTATGTAATCGCAATCGCATTGGTTTTTGTTTTAAGGATCAGAAGGGGTCGAAGAGGGGCCTTTATCAACATGTCGGTCAACGCCAACACGATTTTTATGGGATTACCCTTAAACATTGCGTTGTTTGGAAACGCCGGGATGACGTATTTCTTGGTCTACTATGTGATGAACACCGTCTCAACCTGGGCGATCGGAATCTTCTTCATTTCAGGAGATGACCCAACGAAACAAAGGGGAAAAAAGAAAAAGAAGGTTACCCTCAAACAGATTTTACCGCCGCCACTGGTTGGATTTATCTTAGGTTTGGCGTGGATTTTGATCGTGAACGTCAAATTGCCAGCTTGGATTGATAAGACCTGCAACATGATTGGTGGATTAGTGACACCGTTGGCATTGATCTACATTGGAATCATTTTAGCCGATGCCGGCTTATCTTCAATTCATTTTGATAAGGATACCATTGCCGGACTGGTAGGAAGATTTGTGATTGCGCCAGCAATCATGATTGGAACCCTCTTAGCGTTTATGCATTTTGGCGTGAACATGGCCTTTCCAGAGTTTGGGACGTTGGTAATTCAGTCGGCAACGCCCGAACTAGCGGTTTTGCCGATTTTAGTTAGTCAATCCCATGGGGACGTGGACTATGCCACTAATTTAGTGGTAACCAGCACCGTGCTGTTCGTTATCGTGGTTCCGATCCTGATGGAAATTATTAATTTTATTATGTAAGTAAAAGAAGCTATTGGATGGCTTCTTTTTTAGTTATATATTTATAATGTGGGAAATTATTTTAGTAGGAGTGAGAGACATGAACGATAAAATTGCAAAGGTAAAAGAGTACGCCAAAGAGAACATGAGTAAGGATAAGAGTGGACACGGATTTGACCACATCCAACGGGTCGCAAACATGGTCTTACAATTGATGGGGACCGAACCAGCTAACGGTGAGATTGCCCTTTCAGCTGCTTACTTACACGACGTTTTTGACGATAAATTGGTGGATGATCCGGACGCTAAAAGAGAGGAAGTCAAAGAGCGGTTAGCAAAATTTGGCTTTAGTCCTGATGAGATTTTGCAGGTGATGGACATTATCAACCACATGTCTTTTAGTGACAACATTGAACACAAACAACCGTTATCAAAAGAGGGTCAAATCGTTCAAGATGCTGATCGATTAGATGCTCTGGGTGCGATTGGAATTGCGCGGGCCTTTCAGTATGGTGGGGCACATCATCGGACCATTTATGATCCGACAATTAAGCCGCGGACTTTAACTACTAAAGCAGATTATCGCAACGCAACTGACGATACCACCATTAATCATTTTTACGAAAAGTTGTTTAAGATTGCTTCCGATTTAAATACCGATGCTGCTAAACAAATTGGAAAGAAGAGAACCCAGTACATGCGTGAATTTGTTGCTGAATTCAAAAACGAGTGGGATGGATAAAAAAACGCCGATCCGAACGATCGACGTTTTTAGTTTATTCGGTAATATCAGCAAAGGTTCCGTTGACTAATTGTTTGACGTCTTCAGCATTTACTTTAACAGAACGACCAATCTGACCGGATGACACAATGATGTCACCCTGTTTTTGGGCTTCTTCATCGATGTAGATGGGATAACCCTTTTGTTCATAAATTCCGATGGGGGTATTTGCACCGTGCTCATATCCGGTCGTATTAACTAAGTCTTTTAGGGGAACCATGCCCACTTTTTTGTTGCCAGAAGCTTTGGCTAACTTTTTGTAACTTAAGCGTTCATCTAAAGGAACCACTCCAATGACGGGACCAGTTGTTTTTCCAGTCAGCGCTAACGTTTTGTAGATTAAATGTTGATCAACGTCAGCTTCGTTAGTGGTGATTTGTTGAACGTCTCCCTCTTGATGGGTGGCAAAAATCATCTGTTGAAAAGGAATATT
This sequence comes from Fructilactobacillus sp. X8R1C1, assembly GCF_059900945.1. Lineage (NCBI taxonomy): Bacteria > Bacillati > Bacillota > Bacilli > Lactobacillales > Lactobacillaceae > Fructilactobacillus > Fructilactobacillus sp. X8R1C1. Next base: position 70,879 of record NZ_JBWXVH010000004.1, read on the forward strand.
GTGTTTTTCAAGGATTTGTTCGACTAAGGTTTTGTGGACTTGATTCTTTTTTTTCTTTGACAAATGGCTCACCTCTCGGAGGTATTTTATCATATTAATAAAATATAAGTAAAAATTTCATTTACTTTTAATTCTTATTTATGTAGAATCAACGTGGAAGGAGATGCAAAGGAAAATGAGTGAGAAAGATGAAAAAAAAGCACCAAAGAAAAAGCATGCCCTAATTGAGTATGCGAATGGTAAATCCCTCCAAGAAATTAACGGAAGCGTTGATGTCCCTGAAGGATTAGGATTTTGGAAAACATTATTCATGTATTCAGGACCAGGAGCGTTAGTTGCGGTGGGGTACATGGATCCCGGAAATTGGTCAACTTCAATTACCGGTGGTCAGAACTTTGGATACTTGCTGATGTCAATTATCTTGATTTCAAGTTTGATCGCGATGTTACTTCAATACATGGCGGCTAAACTTGGTATCGTGACACAAATGGATTTAGCGCAGGCGATTCGTGCAAGAAGTAGTAAGACATTAGGGGTTATCCTTTGGATAACAACTGAGTTAGCAATTATGGCGACCGATATCGCGGAAGTTATCGGGGCAGCGATTGCGTTGTACTTGCTATTCCATATTCCATTGTTGATTGCCGTTTTAATTACGGTTCTTGATGTTTTGGTACTGTTACTACTTACAAGTATTGGATTTAGAAAGATTGAAGCCATTGTTGTTTGTTTGATTTGTGTCATCTTCTTGGTATTTGCCTATGAAGTAACTCTTTCAAACCCACAGTGGTCAAAGGTTTTCTTAAACTTAGTTCCAAACATCAAAACCGTTCAAACCCATCCATTTGTAGGTGGTCAAACTCCGTTAAGTGGTGCCTTAGGTATCATCGGAGCCACCGTTATGCCGCATAATCTATACTTACATTCTGCCATTTCGCAAACCCGTAAGACTGATAATAACGACGAGGATTCAGTGGCACGCTCAGTTAAATTTTCAGCTTGGGATTCCAACATCCAATTAACAATGGCGTTCTTTGTTAACGCATTGTTATTGATTATGGGGGTTGCGGTCTTCAAGTCTGGTGCCGTTAAAGACCCATCATTCTTTGGTTTGTTTGCTGCCTTAAAGAATCCTGATTTTATGACCAACCCATTACTAGCAAGTGTTGCTAAAACCGGAGTTCTTTCAATCCTGTTTGCCGTGGCTTTGCTTGCTTCTGGTCAAAACTCCACTATCACTGGTACTTTGACTGGTCAGGTTGTTATGGAAGGTTTCATCCATATGAGAATGCCTTTGTGGGCTCGTCGTTTGGTAACCCGTGTCATTTCAATCATCCCAGTTGTTATTTGTGTACTTTTGAGTAGTGGAAAACCAGCCATTGAAGAGCATGAAGCGCTTAATACTCTGATGAACAACTCACAGGTCTTCTTGGCGTTTGCTTTACCATTCTCCATGTTGCCGCTTCTGATCTTTACCGATAGTAAATTTGAAATGCGTGGAAAACGGTTCGTTAATGCCCTTTGGGTTAAAATTGCTGGTTGGGTATCTGTGATTGCTTTGACTTTCTTGAATCTGTATGGTTTGCCAAGTCAGATTGTCAGCTTCTTTGGTGATAATCCAACTCCAGCTCAAACCGATATGGGGAACTGGATTGCCTACATCTTGATTGTTTTAGTTCTGGCCCTCTTGACTTGGGTCGTTTGGGACTTGTACAAGAGTAATAAACGATTCATGGAGGAACATAAGAACGCGAAAAAAGAAGTCGATCAGTACGAATAATTAATTAGAAAAATAGAACTTCGATTTGATCGGAGCTCTATTTTTTTAGCCAAAATTTATTATTTTTAATATGTTAAAATAATGGGTAAGAAACGTCTAATAAGGAGTATTGAATGGCTGATCTAGTTTATAAACGGGTAATGGATGATTTAAAAAAGAAGATTGATTCCAACTATTTCAATAATAATCGTTTACCGGATGAACGGACTTTAAGTTCAAAGTATCACGTCAGTCGGAGCTCGGTTAAGCAAGCTTTAGGTATCCTAGCGGAACAGGGAATTATTTTCAAGAAACGTGGCTCTGGGACCTTTATTAATCCACTTTATTTGAAGAATAAATCTATTTTTAGTTACGAGGGATCTAACCTTGGAATTACCAATAATCTGAAGGTTGAGGGGTACGATCCAAAGATTGATTTACTGGAATTTAAAGTTGTTGCCCCCACCCCTGAGATTTTAGAAGATCTGTTTCTAAATCATGGTGATGAAGTGTATGAGATTAAACGGCTCCGCTCGGTTGATTCGACACCTATTATTATCGAGTCTGGTTATATTCCGGTTAAAGTGGCGCCCAAGATGAGTAAGCGAGTGGTTAAGGGTTCGATTTTTAACTACTTAGAGGAAAAGCTAAACAAGACGGGAACCAAATCCTACATGTCGATTGAAGCCCAACCGTCCACGATTGATGATCAAAGACTATTGAACTTAAAACCTGATGAACCAGTCGTGGTCATGGGTGGGATTTTCTTTTTAGACGATGGAACCCCGTTTGAAATTTCCAACATGCGCATTCATTATAAGTACTTTAATTACAACACGTTTGTTGATTTGAATAACTAGAATCGACTTTTACTCAATTTTTTGAGTTAGTTTAAAAGTGATATAATGGAATTGTTGTAAGCACGTACATTGGTTCGGAATTAACGTAATGTAAGAATGTACGAAGAGATTTAAAAGAGTGCCAATGCTGGCAAAAAAGGAAGTATTAAGATGGCGAAAAAGAACGTTAGAGTTAGATATGCACCAAGCCCAACTGGTTTTTTACACATCGGAAATGCACAGTCTGCTTTATTTAATTATCTGTTTGCAAAACATTTCGGCGGAACGATGGTTCTTCGAATCGAAGATACTGATTTAAAGCGTAACGTTGACAGTGGTGAAAAAAGCCAGATGGACAACTTACGCTGGTTAGGGATTGACTGGGATGAAGGCCCTGATAAGCCTAATCCGAAGTATGCTCCCTATCATCAAACGGAGCGAAGAGCTTTGTATGATAAATACATCAGTGAATTAATGGACAAGGGTCTGGCATACAAGGACTTTGCCACTGAAGACGAACTAAAAGAGATGCGGGAAAAGCAACGGGCAAATAAAGAGGCTCCACATTACGATGGACGTTGGTATGGTGCTTCTGAAGCTGATATTCAAGCCGCTGAAGATAAGGGATTACCTTACACAATTCGTTTACATTTACCAAAGGATCATACCTACGAATGGGACGACATTGTGAGAGGTAAGGTTGAATTTAATTCTGACAATTTAGGTGGCGATTTTATCATTCAAAAGAGTGATGGATTACCAACCTATAACTTTGCTGTGGTGGTCGATGACCATTTAATGGACATTACTGATGTTTTAAGGGGGGACGATCACATCGCTAACACCCCTAAGCAAATGGCCGTTTATGATGCATTAGGATGGCAGCACCCTAACTTTGGTCACATCTCATTGATTTATAATCCGAAGACCGGTAAGAAGTTAAGTAAACGTGACAAGGATACTTTGCAGTTCATCAGTGAATACAAGCGTGAAGGATACTTACGTGAAGCAATCTTTAACTTCATTGCCTTTCTTGGGTGGTCACCGGTTGGTGAAAAGGAAATCTTTTCAAAGGACGAATTGATTAAGGCGTATGATCCAAAGCGAATGTCAAAATCGCCAGCTTTCTTTGACCAACACAAATTAGACTGGATTAACTCGCAATACGTAAAGAGCATGCCATCAAGTGAACTTGCCGATCGAGTGGTCGAACTCGTTGACGAAGGGCAGACTGACATTGCCAAGAAAATTCAAGAAGATGACATTCCCAACCTGCACGATTACGCTGAACAGGTGATTGATATTTACAAACACAGTGTGTTTAAGTTGACTGAAATCATGGAATACATGGATTTCTATTACAATATTTTGGGTCAAAACATTGATTACTCAAAACTTAGCGACTTTTCACACGATGATTTGGAAAAGTTATTCAATGCTTTAGAAGACAAGATTCATGAGGCCAGTGAAAATGGTCAAAATAAGGGACTTGATTATGGTCCAATTGTTAGTGAGGTTGGCAAAGAAACGGGGATGAAGGGTAAACAGCTTTATTTCCCACTAAACGTCATCTTTACTGGTGACACATCTGCTCCCCAAGTTGCGCAGATTATGGGGCTATTTTCACCGTCAGTTATCAGTGCATTAATTAATAAAGCACTTCGTGGAATTGAATAAAATATTTTAAGTCTCCAATTGAAAAATTGGAGACTTTTTAGTGCTTAAAATTGCTTGAAATTAGGGTTTTTAAGGGCTTAAAATTGGTTCGTATCAATTGTCGAAATGGTTGACATTTCACCAAAAGTCTTTATCATAGTTGTTGTAGGTAAGCCAATAAGTTTGGCGCTTTCAAAAACAGATTAGATCCAGCTCGAAAACGAGCTGCCGATTATTTAAAAGGAGTGTTATAGCATGGCAGTAGATTATGATTCCAAATCATATTTTGAAAAAATGCAACAATACTGGAATACTGCAAATTACTTGTCAGTAGGTCAGCTATTTTTACGTGCTAATCCTTTGCTTAAGAAGCCTTTGACTTCTGAAGATGTAAAGGTTAAGCCAATTGGACATTGGGGAACAATTGCCTCACAAAACTTTGTTTATACCCATTTGAACCGTGTCATCAACAAATATGACCTTAATATGTTCTATATTGAAGGTTCAGGTCACGGTGGCCAAGTTATGGTTTCAAATTCTTACATGGATGGAAGCTACTCAGAAATCTATCCTAAGATTTCTCAAGATGAAGCCGGAATGGCTCGCCTGTTCAAGCAATTTTCATTCCCTGGTGGAATTGCATCACATGCTGCACCTGAAACTCCAGGTTCAATTCATGAAGGTGGAGAATTAGGTTATTCACTTTCACATGGTGTTGGTGCAATCTTTGATAATCCTGACGTTATCGCTGCCGTTGAAATCGGTGACGGTGAATCAGAAACTGGTCCTTTGGCTGGTTCATGGATGTCAAGTAAGTTCATCAACCCTGTTACTGATGGTGCTGTTTTACCAATCATTAACTTAAACGGATACAAAATTGCTAACCCAACTGTCTTAGCTCGTATGACTGACGAAGACATTACTAAGTACTTTGAAGGTATGGGCTGGAAGCCTCGTTTCGTTGAAACCAACATGCCTTATGGTACCGACCAAATGGAAACTCACGAAAAGCTTGCTAAAGTTATGGATGCTTCAATTGAAGAAATTAAAGCCATTCAAAAGAACGCTCGTGAGAACCAAACTGCAGAAACTGCTACAGAACCAAAATGGCCAATGATCATCTTCCGTTCACCTAAGGGATGGACTGGTCCTAAGAAGAACGCTGAAGGTCTTCCAATTGAAGGATCATTTAGAGCTCACCAAGTTCCAATTCCACTATCAGCAGATGACATGGGTACTGCTGATGAATTCGTAGAATGGATGAAGAGTTACAAACCTGAAGAATCATTTGATGAAAATGGTACTTTAAAGCCATACCTTAGAGAATTAGCTCCTAAGGGTGACAAACGGATGTCAACGAACCCAATCACTAATGGTGGTATCGACCCTAAGCCATTAGACTTACCTGACTACCGTGATTACGCTCTTGATATCAAGACTCCAGGTGCTACTGAAAACGAAGACATGGTTGTTTGGTCCGAATGGCTACGTGACGTTACTAAGAGAAATCCTAATAACTTCCGTGGATTCGGCCCTGATGAAACATGGTCTAACAGATTATGGCACTTATTCGATGTTACTCGTCGTCAATGGTTGCCAAATATCAACCCACCATATGATGAGTACATGGCTCACTATGGTCGTTTGATTGATTCACAACTATCAGAACACCAAGACGAAGGTTGGCTTGAAGGATACACCCTTACTGGTCGTCATGGATTCTTCGCAACTTACGAAGCCTTCGGTCGAGTTGTAGATTCAATGCTTACTCAATACTTCAAGTGGTTGAGAAAAGCTTCTGAACTCGAATGGAGAAACAAGTATCCTGCATTGAACTTCATCGATTCATCAACTGTATTCCAACAAGATCACAATGGTTACACTCACCAAGATCCAGGTATGATTACCCACTTGTCTGAAAAGAAACCTGAGTTTATCCGTGAATACTTCCCAGCTGATGCAAACACATTATTGGCTGTAGGTAACGAAGCATTTGATAGTTACGAAAGAATTAACTTGATTACTACTTCAAAGCACCCACGTCCACAATGGTTTAACATTGACGAAGCTTCAAACCTTGTTAAGAACGGTCTTGGCTACATTGACTGGGCTTCAACTGACAATGGTGAAGAACCTGACGTTGTTATGGCATCTGCTGGTGTTGAATCAACTCTTGAAACCCTTGCTGCAATTTCAATCTTGCACAAGCGTTTCCCTGAAATGAAGATTAGATACATCAACGTTGTTGATTTGCTTAAGTTACGTAACCCAGAACTAGACCCTCGTGGTATTAGTGACAAGGAATTCGATCAACTCTTTACTAAAGACAAACCGGTTGTATTCGCATTCCACGGTTTCGAAGATATTATCAGAACCATCTTCTTTGATCGTCACAATAAGAACGTTCACGTTCATGGATACCGTGAAAATGGTGACATTACTACACCATTTGACATGCGTGTCTTGAACCAATTAGACCGATTCAATTTGTCTAAGGAAGTTGTTTCTGATATTCCAGAATACGCCCTTAAGGGTACTGGATTTATCCAAGAAATGAACAACATGCTCGACAAGCACGACCACTACATTAGAGAGTACGGTACTGACTTGCCAGAAGTTGAAAACTGGAAATGGGAACCACTTAAAAAACCAGCTAAGAAATAATTAATGTAACTAATTAATTAGAAAAGAGTGAACTCATATGAGTTCACTCTTTTTGTTTACATATTGAATTCAGGCGGTAGTGGGACAGTAACTTCAAGTGGTTGATGGTAAAACGGTGTCATCATTTGGACCCGCCAAGAATGAAGCAGCATGGGATGATCATGATGACCGTTCGGGTCGTATAAGGGATCGTCAATGATCGGATGACCAGTGGAAGCCAAGTGCACCCTGATTTGATGGGTTCGACCGGTCTGAAGTTGAAGGGCCACGAGGGTTTTGTCTGGATCCGTTTTTATGACCTTGTAATTTGTGATCGCTGATTTAGAATTTGGTCCGTTAATTTTGCGTTTACGCTGGTCGTAAGGATCAAAACCAATTGGCTGATTGATTACTCCCAATTGATTTTTAAAATGACCATGAACCCAGGCCAAGTAAGTTCGCTTGACTGCTTTAGTTTCAATCATTTTGACTAAGATGGGGACCACGGATGGATTCTTGCCGATGATAAGTGCACCACTGGTTTGTTGATCTAAGCGATGAACCATGTAAGCGTCGTTTTGGGGTTGAAGGTAGTTGGCAGCAAAATTAAGGGTGGATCCCATTTCGTGAGGTTGATTGGCATGGGTCTTGTCACCGCGATTCTTGTTAACAATTAAAAAGTCAGAGTTTTCGTAGACAACGTTTAGTGGTTTCGATGAATCTGATGAAACGTGTGGGAACGGGACTTTAAAATCGGTAGCAATAAACTCGAGTGTGACTCGATCATTTTGCTTAACCAGAAAGTTCATGGGCAGGTACTGACCGTTAATTAACACGCGATGATTTTTTCTTAGTGAGAAAATCAAATGCTTGGGAATTAAAAGATATTCGTGCAGATACTCCCGAACGGTTTGTTGATCAAATGATTTGGGGACGGTTAATTCATATTTCCATTTCTTCATAAAATTCCTCAAAATAAAAAACCCACTCAATAAGTGGGTAGAGATTTTGTGACTATTTGACTACTAAGACGTCTTGAGTAGCAGCACGTGTGACGTAGCTAGTGACCGAGCCAACCATCAAACGTTCAACGGCTGAAAGACCAGTAGCACCGATGATGATCAGGTCATCATGGTGATCGCTTGGAAATTCCTTGGCAATGACTTTCTTGGGATTACCAAAACGCATATGAATTGATACGTCGGTTACCCCAGCGTCAATTGCTTGTTGTTTCAAAGTTTCAAGAATCTTCTTTGTCTTGTCAGTTAACTGGTAAACAGCGTCGGCGGTAATTGCATCCCCGTAGCTACGGTTGAATTGGTTAACTTCAATTACATTTAAAATATCTAAGTGACTGTCATTTTGTTTAGCCATTGTGATTGCACGACTCATAACAGGCATTGTATCTTCAGCACCATCCACCGGTGCTAAAATCCTCTTGTAATTCTTGGCCATTTAGCTCACCTCATTTGTTTTCTTATACACTAACTATACCATGTTTTAAGAATTTACGTAACGAATTTAGCTAAAACAAAAATTGTTGGTATCAAATTGAGAAGTTCGTTATACTGAAGCTAAAAGGATGAGTAAAATGAAAAGAAAACAGACGTTAACGTGGGCGTTTATTTCACTGATATTGTTCTGGATTGTAAACATTGTTATGACGATGCCAATCATGAAATTAACGGTCAAGTCGAGTGTCAGTGGCCTAGTTCGCACGTCAGCCATTGCAGCCATTATGTATTTGATTCCGATGATTCTGGTTGCTTTTAAAAGTCGTTTAGGATATTATTTGTTGGCAGCCGTTCAGGTTATTTACACGATTGGGTTAATCGCAGCGATTATTGCGATGATTACCATTAGTCATGCAACATGGCCACTTCGAATTGCCGTCATTGTGCTGGTAATTGGTTCCATTGGTGTAAATATTTACTGGTTCATGATTGCTTATCAGGTCCGAAAGGCAACGACGAAAGAACGTGTGGCTCATTATATGAAGTTTAGAAAATAAAGTTAGGTGAATGAAATGAAAATTGATGAAAAAGAGTTTGTTGAAGCAGCTGGAAATGATGATTTTCAGAAACAGGTGTCGGAAATGTCCCTTAAAAAGTTGCAATCTGACTTAAAGGGAAACTTGAAGAAGATGACTGATTTTATCGCAAGTAATCTGAAAGAAGACAGGATTGCCAGCGCGGAAATCACCGTTTCTGATCATGACATTCAGCTGAAACTGCAGACCTCGGTCATTAATTTACCGCTAGACTACGCTAAAAACATTGCTAAAATAACGGTGGGAGACGGGATAAAATCAGTCAATGTGTACATGATCATTGCTTCTCCCAACGTCAACCGTTCTAAAATGCGAATTGATGAGTTGGCGGATTCAACTAGTTTTGAAAAGGAGCCCGATGGGACTTATTTGGCGCAGTTCGTTGACTGGACTCAGGATAAATTAGATCAGATTGCGGCTAATGAACAGGATGACGCAAGTTCTAAATAGCTTTTAATTACTAATTATGATACAATGAAGGTATGCGACGAGCCGAGCAGACTTTTTAGTCTGATTGTGGGAACCATGTTTATCTGCCGGATTGCAGATGGTTTGATTAGCAGGTGATGTGAACACCTAGTTAGTCCGTCTGACTTGTTCAGATGCCAAAAAGAGCTTCCAACAAAAGTTGGAAGCTCTTTTATTTTGCTAAATAAACGTGATCTTGGATTAAATCGAAGTTTGAATAGTGTTGATTCAGGTTCTTAATGCCCTCGTCATCGTAAAGTTGTGCGTTTTGCCAGAACTCTTTGGAGTCGGTGGCCCCGTTTCTCTCACCAATGACGATTAATTTGATATCACGATTTGACTTTCTGATTGCTTCAAGAAGTTCATTATCGATTGGAATGCCATCTGGAGACCACGACATAATTACGTAGTCAATCTGGTCCTGATACTTGTGAAATGCGTCGAGAGCTGATAACTTTTCCACGTTAGTGACGGGATGTCTGCCAGTTTCGTTCTCGTTTTGCCAATCTAAACTGTCAGTTGCGATGACGTTTGCGTGGTTATCACGGAGTCCCTTTGAGATGTAGCCGTTACCCGCCATTACTTCAAGGGCAGCATTACCATCTAAGTATTTTGCAAGATGGTAGGTAAACGATGAGGAGATGTAGGCCCACATCCCGTATTGATTTTCGAGATAATCACGAAAGTCACGCAAGTGCTTGTCAAGGTTAGAAAGATCGCCTGAAAGCCGGTTCCATTCGGAATCACCGCTACGATCATTCATGGCGTACTTGGAATTGATTTTTTGATAAATCTGGTCCTGAATGTCATCAGGAAGAATCAGCTTGGGCAAATCCTGCGGAAGTCTACCAGCCGTAAGTAATTGATTGGCTGCTAAGACGTTGTTAATTAAGTATTTAATCTCAGGATACTCCCGATACTCGTCACGATACTGTTCCATTTGATGAATGTAAGGTGGAGTCGCCTGTTTCAACTGATGACGTTTTTTGAGTTTTTTTCTGAGTTTACGTTTATCCATTTGATGTCCTTAGTAGTGTAAGTCAAGCGATTCTTGGTGATTTTTGTGGTCATCGTCTCTGTTTTGTTTACCGTGAAGGTAGCCGTTGATAAGTTGAAAAATCTCGTACCGATCGTTGTTATTAATGGCTTCGCCGTTGAAGAAGAGTTGCTTTCCAGAGATAAATAACTTGGAAAGATCGGATTCTTCATGGTCAACTCGGCCACTCAAATAGTCCATTGACACCCCAAAAAATTCAGCTAATTTTTTGACTTCAATGTAAGAAGGATTACGGATTCCACGTTCCCAATTGCCGATCTGTGAGGCGGTATTCTCATGCTCTTTGTCAGTGGGAAACATTGTGTTTAATCCGTTTGCAAGGTCAGTCAATGTGATTTTCTGACCGGTTCGTAAAGCTCTGAGTCTTTCAGGAAACATAGAATCACTCCTTAATACCATTATACTTCATAATATCATCAAAAAGCACGAGTGACTTATTTTAAAATAAAGATTTAAATGTTATTATTTAAATAGATTAAAATGAATTGAAAAGAAAGGAAGTGTCAAATTGATAGCTTCCATTGCAATTATTATTGCACTCTTACTTGGAGCAGCATGTGGCTACTACGTACGAAAAAACCACGTCGACAAGGGACTGACAGCCGCCAGGACTGCTGCTAGTAAGATTAAAGATAATAACCAAGTTAAGATTAATGATACTAAAAGAAAACTTGAAGATAAAAGTAAAACAGCAGCTGAAAATTATCGTAAAGAAGAAGAAATTGAACTCGATGCCCAAGTTCAAGAAAACGAGAGCCGCAAACTGCGAATTGATCATAGAGAAAAAAGCTTGGAGACTTCCGTTGCCCGCTTGGACAAATCAGAGGACGCTCTAACAACTAAAAAGAACAGTAATCACCTTCTAGTTGAAAACCTCAAAAAGGCTCGTAATGACGTCTTAGAACTTGAGAAGCAAAGAAAACAAATCATCCACGATCGGGGTGAATTAACTGAGGGTCAAGCCAAACAGCTCGTTTTGGCCACTCTTGAAGCTGATTTAAAACGTGACTTTGATACTACCGTTAAGGAAAATAATGACTTAATGGCATTTAATGCTGCCAAACAGGCCCGTAATCTTATGATTGAGGCAGTTCAAGAGGGGCCAGTTGATGTTCCTCGTGACCACATTGAGCGCTCAGTGATTATTCCGGATTCCGGAATGCGCGCCAAGATTGCTGGCAAAGATGACCAACGATTACGATTAATTGAGACCCTTACCGGGGTTGATTTAATTTTTGATCCAGAACACCCGGAAACGTTAATCATTAGTACCAGTGATCCGGTTAGAAGAGAGATTGCGCGCAATTCCATTAACGATCTGTTGGCCATTAAGCAGGTTAATAATGGTGTAATTGAAAATGAAATCAATCAAACCCAACAGGAAGTTCTGGATGAATTAAGAAAGACTGGCGAGATGACCGTGAGTCACTTGCACCTTGGCTGGGTTCATCCAGACCTAATGAAGACGGTGGGACGCTTAAAGTTTCGAACGTCGTATGGTCAAAATGTCTTAGAGCATTCCATTGAAGTTGCCGAACTATCAGCTGTGATGGCTGCTGAACTTGGTTTAGATGTTCGGATGGCTAAACGGACTGGATTATTCCATGACATTGGTAAAGCGATTGACAGAGAAGTTTCCGGAACACACGTTGAACTGGGAGTGAAGTTAGCTGAGGCTTATGGTGAAGATCCAATTGTCATAAACTCGATTGCGTCTCATCATGGCGACGTGGAACCAGATAACCCATACGCTATTTTGGTCGCAGTGGCAGACGGAATGTCAGGAGCTCGACCAGGAGCCAGAAGCGAATCGGTCGAAGAGTACATCAATCGATTAAAGAGTTTGGAAAAAATTGCGAATGAACATCCCGGCGTTAAAGATAGTTACGCCATTCAGGCCGGTCGTGAGATTCGAATCATGGTTGATCCAAAGAAGGTTAACGATACGCAAAGTAGTGAGTTAACCAATGAAGTAAAGGACCAAATTGAAAACGAATTGACCTATCCTGGTAAAATTAAGGTTACCACAATTCGACAGTTGCAAGCCGTTCAGTACGTGGGCGGTAAACCGAAAAACAATAAAAAGAAAAAAGCTGGATAAAAAAAGTTCTTCACCATTGGTATTTACGTGGTGAGGAACTTTTTTATTTAATGACTTTGAAGTTTTGCTGGTTGTTAGCGTCGACTATGGGATGATCTTGAAGGTACTTCGCAATCAAATTACTCATGGTAATGGTGTTATAGGAAATAATTTTACTTTCATCGTACATGGGGTAGTGGCCGCCACCAACGGCGCGGTATGCGTTTAAGACGATCTTCAAGGGCTGATGGTCCAGAACTGGGCGACCGTGATAGGTTAAGTTAACGATTCTGGAACCAATCGGCCGGGAGACGTCAATAGTGTAATCAATGCCCGCGTACATGTCATAGTTATAGTCCCGGTGTTTCGGATAAGTATATACGGGGTTGACAATGATTTTATTATCCTTTAAGGCAAAATAATCAGCCGTTTTTTCAAGGGCAGCTTTTAAGTCCGCTCCAGTAATGTTTAAGACTGCTAACGTGTTTGGATAGACGTAGTTGGTGATGATGTTTCTCATGGTGATTGGATTTTCGAATCCATGGGCTTCGTCGGTAAAGAGCGCGGTTGCCGAAATATCAACTCCCATTGTTTCCATTTGGACCCTTTGAATAAAATTGATAAAGGCCGATCCATGGGTTCGAACTTCGAAGGGATCTTTATATTTGAGATTACCTTTAATCTTTGAGAGTGGTTTTGAGAGCCATTTTTCAACATCTTGGTCGACTGGATCAACGACGTTTTTGGTTGGTTGAAATGGCTTATTTTGAGCCGTTGAGATTAGTTTGGCGTTACTGTTGACCACCGTTTTATCGTTATCATTAATATCAAGGGTAATTTTGCCTACGTAATCACCACGATGTCCGGGTTGAACGTACGGAACGCCAAAGAGATGGTTAGCGAGCTTTCGGTGCTGGTGACCCGTCACTAAAGCGTCAATTCCGGGAACTTCTTTTAAAATTTGATAACTTTCGTTTTCACCAGTGAATTTTTCACTAAGTTTGCCTACTTTGTCTCTTTCAAAGCCCCCATGATACAAAATAACCACCACGTCGGTTTTTTGGCGAAGAATTGGGACGTATTTTTTGGCCGTTTCTAAGCCAGATTTAAACTTAAGCCCTTTAACGTTGGCCTTATTCTCCCACTGGTTAATGGCCTGAGTGGTAAGACCTAATACTCCCACCTTTAGATCCCCAAAGTCTTTAATGGCATAGGCCGACCCAAAGGCTGGCTCATCTTTTTCGTTTAGGATGTTGGCGCAGATAAACTGGCGCTTGGTGTTTTTGATGGTATTTTTTAAGTAGCTTTGTCCGTAGTTAAATTCGTGATTACCGAGTGATCCAAAGTCATAGTCAATCGTATCGTATGCTTTATTAATCGCCTTAGCACTCGGAAGTTTTAAAACTTCGGCCGTGTAGTAGGCAAGAGGAGACCCCTCTAAAAAATCACCATTATCTAAAATTAAGGTGTGGTCGAAGCCTTCCTGTTCGTGCTTAATTGTGGTTGCTGCCTTTTCTAAACCAAAGGGCATGTTTTCATTTGGTTTAACGTAATTTGTTGGCGCTAAATAACCGTGAATATCGCTCGTACATAGTATTTTGAGTTTCATAGTTTGGCCTCTCCCTCTTATATAGTACAAATTATAATATTTATTAAGGAAAGTGTAAATAAAAGCTAGAAATCAGGCTTTATTTAAGTTTAAAATAACGTTGACGAAGTAATAATATATGATACAATTTAGTTGTTTAATAAGTACATTCGTACTAATTTAAACAAGTCATGTTAAATGTTAGACATGAGGAGGTTATTACATGTTGAATTTATATGTTGCACCAAGCAGCGCATCAAGTCGTAAAGCCCGTGCTTGGTTGAAAGACCATAATATTCCATTTAAGGAACGAAACATCAATTCAAACCCACTTAACGCTGACGAAGTAAAACAAATTCTTCGTTTAACCGAAAATGGCAGTGAGGATATTATTTCAACAAGATCAAATGTTTTTAAGAAACTGCACTTGAACTTAGATGACTTATCTTTAACAGAGTTAGTTGACCTATTAGTAAAGTACCCTGACCTAATCAAGCGTCCGATCATTTTTGATGACAAACGTCTTGAAGTTGGCTACAACGAAGAAGAAATTAGACGGTTCTTACCGCGAGATGTTCGTGAAGCAGAATTGAGACAATTAGAGTCGAAGTTAACTTCTTAAGATATGAAAACGCCCGGTATGGGCGTTTTTTTATGAATAATTTAAATGATGAGGAATTAATATGATTAAAATGATCGCACTCGATCTTGACAACACACTGCTTACAGGTGATAAGAAGATCAGTAAAGTAAACGAAGACGAGTTAAAAAAGTTACACCGACAGGGGATCAAAGTGGTGCTCTGTACTGGACGACCAATCAATGCCATTTGGAAGTACATTAAACAACTAGACCTTGATGAGCCAGATGATTATACCATCACCTTTAATGGTGGGCTCGTGGTTCGAAATGCCGATAAGTATGAATTATTTAAGCGTGGGATGAATCGAGATGCGTTCAAATTACTTTATGAATACGCTCAAAGAAACGGCCTCCCGTTAGATATTCTTGATTTTACCCAGGTCTATCCAATCTCCGATTTAAAACCATCGATTTATCAACAAATGTTGAATGCTGACATGCAGTTTGTACCAACTAAGTTTTCTGAGATGCCAGACGAAAGCTACTCTAAGGCAGTTATCGCAGCCGAACCAGACGTTCTTGATAAAGCTGTTAGTAACATGCCCGAAGATGTGAAAAAGCAGTATCACATTGTTCGTTCACAACCCCAAATCCTAGAATTCTTGGCACCCAGTGTTGATAAAGCCTATGGATTAGGAGCATTGCTTAGTCACTATGGTGATGATTTTTCTAATCTAATGGCATTTGGTGATGCTGAAAACGATGCTGGAATGATTAAGAAAGCCAAGGTTGGTGTTGCAATGGCGAATGCACAGGAACCAATCAAGAAAATTGCGACGGATGTGACCAAATCGAATGATGATGATGGTGTGGCAGTCTTTTTAAAGCAGTATTTTAAAGCAGATCAATAAATATAAACACAACCAATAAAAAATGAGCTAAACAATTATGTTTAGCTCATTTTTATTTGGTTCTTTACATGGTCTCAAACGCATTATTCATATTTTTCATAAATTCTTTTAAGTAGCTTTTGGAGTCAACCGCTACTGCCACCTTAACGTTGGTGTTAGGATCATCTAATCGATTCTTGTCACCAATTGTTCTAGCATAGTATGCGTCGGGTTTGGTGGTAACGATCATATTCATATCAATGAATTTTACGAAACTGGGGTCGACCGCTACACCAACGGCGAGTGGGTCATGAAGTGAACAGCCGCCAAGTTCAGGATACATATCAGCGTAGATGTTGATGTAGAAGTCCACGATGTCAGCCATTTTCTTTCCAGCCATTGTCCCAGAATCGCGCCACTTTTGGGTTTCTTGCTTGGTCAAAAGCGTTCGTAACGTAACGTCAAGGCCGACCATGTTGATGTGAAGGTTACTGGTAAAAACTTCGTTTGCTGAAATGGCATCTTGGTTGATGTTAGCCTCGGCGACGGGGGTGACATTACCCGGAACGGTTAAAGCACCACCCATTAAAGTCACATTGCCAACCTTCTCCATGGTTTTTGGAGCTTGTTTGATTGCTTTGGCTAAGTTAGTAAGAGGACCAGTTGGCACAATCGTTAGATCATTGCCGTACTTTTTAGCGGATTCAATCATGAAATCGACCCCGTTTTTACTTTGGATGGCACCGCTTGGTTCTGGAAGGTCAACGTCGCCAATCCCATTTTCACCGTGAATGTCAGCGCTGACTTGCATTCTGACATAATCTTCACTTAATGGATGAGTTTCACCAATAAAGACCGGAACGTCTGAAGCACCAAGTAAATCTAAAATTTTAAGGGTATTAACGGCTGCCCGTTCGGCTTCGATGTTGCCAAACGAAGCAATGACCCCGATTAAATCAATCTCCGGATTGCCAACCGCGTAGGTTAGTGCCATTGAGTCATCGATTCCAGTATCCAGGTCCAAAATCATTTTTTTGGTACTCATTTAAAGTCCTCCTATATAACTTCAGTTACAGTACAACTTTATAATACTTTAATATGTGGGAAATTGCGATAGATATGAAATTGGTTTTTTTATTTTGTCTTTGCATGGTAAACTTTGGTTAAAGATAAAATTAGATAAAGAGTGATAAAAATGGAAAATATGTACGATATAACAATTATTGGCGGCGGTCCCGTTGGGATGTTTGCGGGGTTTTACGCTGGCCTGCGGGATGCTAAAACGCAGATCATTGAGAGCCTTCCTGAACTTGGGGGCCAGGTCAAAGCGCTTTATCCTGAAAAGACCATTTTGGACGTTGCTGGTTTTGCGGGCGTCACGGGTGACGAGCTGATTGCACGACTGCAAAAGCAACTTGACACCGTTGATGTTGACCAAAAGGTCGAGAGTAAGGTAGTCGATGTGATTAAAAAAGATGACTATTTTGAGATTGAAACCAGTAGGGGAACTACTAAGAGTAAAGCCGTCATCATTGCGACCGGAAACGGTGCCTTTAAGCCACGTGAACTACGGGCTGAAAATGCCGAAGAGCTCACTGGGAAACGTCTTTTTTACAGTATCAATGATTTAAACCAATTCAAGGGGCGAGACGTTATGGTTGCTGGTGGTGGCGATTCCGCCGTTGACATGGCTTTAATGCTGGAACGGGTTGCAAGTAAGGTATTTTTATTGCACCGGCGGGACGAATTTCGTGGTCTTGAGTACATGGTTGACCGATTGAAAGAGTCATCCGTTGAAGTGGTTACTCCATACTTAATCAAACGACTGGATGAGATTGATAATCGTTTAAGGGTTACCAGTAAAAAAGTTAAGACTGAAGATGACGAGATGGAAATGATGGTGGATGATCTCGTGGTGAACTACGGGTTTATTTCGAATAATCGCCAGTTAAAGGAATGGCAGATTCAACCAGCCCTTGATCATCGCTTACTTGAGGTTGATCAATCTTTTGAGACCAGTGTGCCGGGGGTCTTTGCGATTGGGGATCAGATTACTTATCCCGGCAAACAAGACTTGATTGCGACTGGATTTGGTGAGGCTCCCACCGCCATTAACGTTTTAATGAAAGAAATTTATCCCGACCGCAGGGGACCCGTTCACAGTACTTCGCTTCACCGCAAGTAGGTTCAAGAAAGGATAAATGTTGTGAAACCATGAACATGATGCTATCATGAAACTAGTTGAAATTTCTTAACTGGAGGATGATGTTCATGACAAATGAAGTATTTCCCTTATTTTTAAAGCCCGTTTTACAGAATAAGATGTGGGGTGGAACCGAACTAAAGCGGTATCACTATCAGTTAAATAGTAATCACGTTGGAGAGGCGTGGATTGCTTCGACTTATGGTGATGACTTGTCAGTGGTTTATAACGGACCTTATGATGAAAAGACTTTAAAAGAAGTTTGGAAGAAACATCCAGCACTATTTGGTGGGCATCCGGCTAACGCCTCCTTTCCACTATTGGTTAAAATTTTGGATGCCAAGGAAAACTTGTCAATCCAGGTTCATCCAAGTGATGAGAACGCGCAAAAGTACTTTAATGAAAAGAATGGAAAAACTGAGTGCTGGTACATTTTAGACACCAAACCAGATTCAAAGGTATATTACGGTCATTCCGCCAAAAGTAAGGATGAAATTCGGCAGACCATTAAAGACCACCAGTTAGACCAGATTTTAGAAACGAAAACGGTTCAACCAGGTGAGATGGTTTATGTACCAGCTGGGACGCTTCATTCTTTGGGAGCAGGCATTGTCGCTCTTGAGGTGGAACAAAATTCTGACAACACGCTCCGGTTTTATGATTTCGACCGGGTGGATCAAAAGACGGGGAAGAAACGACCACTCCAGGTAGAAGATGCCATTAAAGTAACCAATACTCCGAACGTTCTACCAGACCCCGAGCAAACCCAACTGGTTGTCGATTCAAATAATCCAGCCCGGACGCGTCTATTGAAATCAAAGTACTTTAACGTTTATCAAATTGTGGTTCACGGTCAAGCCGAGATTAAAGACATGCAGACTTATTCAGTGAACGTTGTTATTGATGGAACAGGGACACTAATTGTCGATGGCAAATCGTATTCGCTTGAAAAGGGAAGTACGTATGTCTTGCCAGTTCAAGCCAAAACGTATCAGTTAAAGGGAGACCTCCGAATTATTCAGACAACCGCAAACTAAAATATGACAAAAATACCACTACCTCAATGATAGTGGTATTTTAGTATCCAATGACATCCTCTGCCACCGTTTCTAGCGTCTTGGTTTTGATGTCGGCTACGTTAATCCAATACAGACAATTTTGGCGTGGATAAAACAAGCCTAACTGCTTAACCATTTCAAAATAAGACTTATTTGCTGAATGGAGCCCCATGATGTAGTACATCAGGATCTGGAGGGTGAATTTATTGGTTGGTTTAGCCTTTGATACCTTGAAATCCCACAGCCCATCCTTGGTCAGGTAGTCACCATCGCCGTTTACGACGGTGTCGGTGTACGCACCGGGAAAATCAAAGTCAATTGTAATGGGACCATCTTCTGATGCTTGCTTCAAGAACTGAACGCCCCGGTTAACCATTTGTTTAATGTGCTCAATGGTAACCTCATTCGCTTGGTACTTGGGACGAGGAACGTAGTAATTAGGTCCCATCCGGTAGGCAATGTCATAATTAACGAGTTGAATGGCGCACTGAATGCTGTCATCATCAAGTCCGGAATTGATTTCACTGGTTAATTGTTTAAAACGGTCCATATTACCATCGTAATGGTGACCAGTCTTTTCGGCCGCTAGTAGGTCAACGTTATGGGCACCAATTTCAGGAATACTGAATGCTGCCACGACGTCTCCGGTGACTTCAAACCGTGTTAGATAGTCGACGACCAGTCCCATAAAGCTGGGCGTGATATTTTCACTAGCAATCGGCAGAAATTCGTCTGGCGTAAACTGCTTGATGTGAAGGGATGAGACGGGAATGAAACCACCACGGGGCTGTTTATACTGCTTGGCTCTTTTTGTAACTGTATACTTAGTCATAATTTGTAACCTTCCATCCCTAGAGTTACCCGTATTATAGCACAGCTGAGAAGCGTGTGATCCCCAACAAAAGAACCCACATCAACTGATGTGGATTCTTTATAGTTATTCTTTGTTTGAATCAGGGTTGGTAATCTGAATTCGATTAGAGTTAGTTGAACTATGGTAAAGCTCAGGAGCATCGGTATGGTATAAACTGTTCGTACTCTTATCATGTCGTTCTGAGTAGAGACTGGTTGAGGCTTTTCCAAGCTTCTTTTCAATGTTTTCTTCATGGTCCAATCCGTTAGCATAATTGTACTTCTGCGGATTAACTGGTTTAAATCCCTTAGGATGATAGAAACGAAGTAGGTTTTGTTCATTCAACGTATCGGATAACGAGAGTTCCAGATTGACTTTATCCTGCGTCTTTTCTAACTTCTGTTTCAACTTTTTATCCGGATGGATTACCTTTTGGGTCTTGTTATCGTAAACCGTTCCATTAACCGAGGTGTACTCAGGGGAGACCCAGTCCCGATTTCTGAAAGCAACGACCTGATCATGATGCTTTGAGAAGAGATCGGTTCCAAATTGGATGTACTTCTTGGAACTGATTCCAAGAAGGTGCATCAAGGTTGGAAGTACATCAATTTCACCACCATAGGTATGATCCACGTGACCATTCTTAATGCCCTGCATGTTAATCATGAACGGAACTCGTTGCAATTGGGCGTTATCAAAGTCATTCCAGTCGTTAGGGTCTTTTCCAAGTAGCGGTGCTAAGCTGGTGTTTTCAGAGTTCGATAAGCCATAGTGATCCCCGTATAGGACAATCACGGAGTTCTTTAGTAAACCGGCTTTGTCAAGGTACTCATAGAGTTCCTGAACTGATTGGTCGAGATAGTGGGCCGTTACAAAGTAGTTGTTAACGGCTTCATCATTAGTATCAGGGGCCTTGAAATCAGAATCCTTCTGATCCTCAGCGTCTAGTTGATACGGGAAATGATTGGTAACGGTGATATATTTAGCATAGAACGGTTGCTGGAGGTGCTGAAGATAGTTGGTTGAATCTTTAAATAAGAGCTTATCCTTCAGTCCGTATCCGGTTGACTTATCACCCGAGGTATCGTAGTAACTGGCATCAAAGAAGTAGTCATATCCTAGGTTTTTGTAAGTGTTGTTTCGGTTCCAGAAGCTAGCAACGTTTCCGTGAAAGACGGCGGACGTGTATCCCTTTTGACCAAGGATGGCAGGAGCACCCTGGAAGGTGTTGTCACTGCCAAGTTGAGCAAATAAGGATCCCTGTGGGAGACCATAAGTACTAGTCTCAAGCATGTTTTCTGCATCGGACGTCTTACCTTGGCCGACCTGATGGAAGAAGTTATCAAAGGAATAAGTTGATTTACTGTGATACAACTTATTTAAAAATGGAGTGACTTCCTGGCCATTGATCTTTTTATCAATCACGAACTGTTGGAAGCTTTCCAGATGAATGATAATGACATTTTTACCCTTGGCAATCCCATACATTTTCCTATTAGGAGCGGCGTAGTGTTCTTTTTTGAATTTAAGAATACCCGTTAAGTCAGACTTATTGGCATTGGCCCGCATATTAGTGGTTTGTTGAGACTTAATTCCGTCATAGACGGTAAAAGAATCCAACCCCAGGTATTTAACGATGTAAGTGCGGTCAAAGGTTCTGGTCAATAATTGGGGACGATCCATGTCGGCCAAAGTAATGTTACCAACTAACATAAGGGCTCCAAGTGAGAAAACCGCAAAACCAACTCGGGCCTGTAGTGGCCGTTTGTCAATCTTAATCACTTTAAACAAAAGTAAGAGGATGACGATCACGATGTCGATCCAGTAAAAAACGTCGTGGGGCGAAGTTAGTGCTAATGAGCTTCCGCTTAGCCCCTGGTTGACCTTGGAATAACCGGTCATGGTCGACACCGTCATAAAGTCGGTGAATTCACGAAAGTAAATTACGTTTAAGTATAAAAGAACCGTGTTTAGAAAATCCAGAAACAGGATTGCTGGATAAAAAAGTTTAGCTGGTTTTAGATAAAGCGCCAAACCTAACATAATAACGGTGGTTGCGATTGGATTAATTAGGAGCAAAAACAGTTGAAAGATACTGTCGACACCCAAATTAAAGTCAGTGAAATATGCGTAAATTGTTTTAGCCCAAAAAAGCACTACTAGTAAGACGAAAAACCCGATTCTAGTATTGCATTTAGACAGAATTTTCTTGATCGTTTTCAAGGTATAAAGTCCCCTTTTTAAGTCCAACCCCTATCTTATCAGATTTATTAAATTTGGGTAGGATTGAGGGAGAATCTTAGAGAAAAGTTAAAGCCCACAAGTGATATACTTAGAGTGTGAATGGAGGAGATACAATGGCAAAATTTACCCTATACGTTGTCCGACACGGACAAACTTATTTCAATATTTTTAACAAATTACAAGGCTGGAGTAATTCACCACTAACCGACAAGGGAATTACTGGTGCCAAAAAGACCGCTAAACGTTTATCTAACATCAAATTTGTTCAAGCTTACTGCAGTGATACTACTCGTGCTGAAGATACCGCCAAGATTATTCTAAACGATAATTTAGTTTCAGATATTAATGAGCCTGTCGTATCTCCCAATTTTCGTGAACAATTTTATGGTTATTTTGAAGGATTAAACATGGATGAAGCGTGGTACGAGGCCGGAGCACCTCATGGAGTACCAACTTTTAAAGACATTGTAAATAAATATGATATCAATACGGCTAAGGACTATATGAAAGAGGCTGATCCTTTCCATATGGCTGAAAATGCAGCTGATTACTGGAAACGACTTGATAAGGGGTTAGATATGATTACTCACGATGCTAAGGTTCAAGACGGCGACAACGTCCTCTTGATTAGTCACGGAAATACCCTGCTTAGTTTAGTAGAACGTTTTTCTGACGGACAGTATGATATGACAAAACGTCCCGAAAATGGCAGTATTACTAAGATGAGTGTTGATGGTAATCAAATCAAGGTCACTGAATACAATAAGTAGTGGAGGCGAGGCGACAAATGCATGAAGCTAATGACAAGATCATCAATTCCTTTAACATGCAGGACTTTATTTTTCGAATTGGTGAAGTTAGTAAGATGACGGGGGTATCACCAAGACAACTCCGATACTGGGAGAAAAAGGGATACGTGAGAAGTACCCGAGTTGAAAAATTAGCGTCACGAGTTTTCAATTTTTCAAATTTTGTACTGATTAAGTTAATGAAAGAATATCTAGATGACGGTTACACCCTGACATCTGCTTATCAAAAGGCGACGCAGTTTAAATCACGAATTGCTTTTTTGTATTCCTTTTTTAAGCGAGTGGATCATGGTTGTGACGAAGTGAATGGAAAACGAATGGCAGACATGGGATACTTTGATGATGCGCACACGAAGCGTTTGTATGGCTACCTTGATGACGACGGGGAAGTTAAGTACCTCGTAAAAGATAACTAAAATTACTCGAAAAGACACCAAAGCTGATAATTAGTTTTGGCGTTTTTTGACGGAATGACTCATGTACGGTAGCATGTTTATTGGCAGTAGAAAAAGTAGAGTGCTAGGAAGGGTCATTTGATAATGGCATTGCTTGAAAAAGTCATTTTGACAATGCTGGGATTGGTATCAATTTTGATACTAGTTGCTGTTTTGTTAGTATTTTAGAATTTAACCCAGTGGGGAATCGGCAGAGGTGCCGATTCCCTTTTTGTTAGGAGCCTTGTTTTTAGGGACTAAAAGTATATACTTTTGAATAATCATTAATTATGTCGGAGGTGTCAACGATGGAAAGCGAATTTCAAGAAATTGGCAGTAAGTTTTCAGCACGTCATGTAACGGTATTTATTCAAAGACAGACTGTTTCCCAAATAGTTGTGAAATGAAGTTGAATCATAATTTCATTCGATTATTTGGGTGAAACATTCATCCTGAATCAATCATTGAATTTCCTCAACTTCATTAGTAATCGTTAAACTGAAATGAGGGAAATTATGAAAAATATCAGGAAAATGTATACGTACGCATTCTTTTCTAACTTAACCTTTGAATTAGTAATTTGGATGCTTTATTTGAAACATATGGGATGGTCAGTTGGCCAAATTGCATTATTACAACTTGTGATTAACGCAACTCAGGTTATTTGTGAACTACCATCCGGAATCATTGCTGACAAAATTGGCTACAAAACCACTTTGATTTTGGGTCAGATAATGTGTGTATTATACGTGGCAACTTTTTTTGTCGCACGTAACCACTTGCTAGTATTTGGTGGGTTCGTTTTGTTTGGAATTGGACTTTCGCTAATTTCGGGAACCGATGAGGCCATCATTTATGAGGCAGATGAAAAACAACACTACCAGAAATTTTGGGGACGTTACAACGCCATCATGATTTGTACGGTTGCTTTCAGTAATATGGTTGGTGGGTATTTGGCAGACATTTCGTGGCCACTGGTCTTTACCGCCTCAATTATGGCCCACGTTCTTTCAATCATGACGGTATTAGTGATCAAACCTCGACCGGTGGTTAATGAGCCCAATGCTCCAAGTGTCTTAAAGCAATTGAGGACTTTCTTGGTCAGTAATAAAAATTACCAGAAGTTAATCCTAGTAGTGGCGATTTCACAGGCTACGGCTTCGATTATGTATCAATACGGGTCGTTGTATCTATCCCACATTACAAGATTTAGCACCGGTAACATTGCGATGATCCTAGCGATTGTTGATATCATTGGAGCTGTTTTTTTCGGCAAACGTCTTTAAAGTAGTTGCTAAATATGGCCGAATGAGGGTGATTTCTTTAAGCATGGCAATTGGCTTATTGATGTCACTGCTCTTAGGGATTTCGAATTTCATCGTTGCTTTAATTGCATTTGTAATTTTTAGTTCACTTTTTGAAGTGTGGGATACGACACTAAACGCTGAACTGCAGGATACAGTGGTAAAACGACTCCGAGTTACGTTGATGTCTTTTTGCAATCTAATTTACGGCTCTTTTGATGGCACTTGAGTCATTGTTTATCAGTGCCTTTTCAAAGGTTATTAACATTCAGGTGATTTTTGTATTATTTGGTGTTACGGCAATGTCTGGTTCTTTGGTCATCTTGTTTCTTTACTTTAAATCAATTCGTAAAATGAATGTTTAGGGCATAATAAAAGCCATCAGTTTAACTGATGGCTTTTTGATTATTTATTTTTGGCTCGTTTGTTTTTATAAAGGGGCCAATGATGCAAATCGGAACGAGGTAACGTGATTGCTAGTTTGCCAAGTCCAGTCGTGACAAGTGGCAGGATGACATTAAAAATAATAATCGTGATGATGACGGTCAGTCCGATGAAGTCAAGCGAGTGAAGCAGACTAACGAAAAGACCGAATGTAATGATAATGGTAGCAAACATCACGTAACTAACTGTTTTTGTAAATGCACTTGTCCCACCGGTCAACCATCCTAGTAAGTCTGGATTTTGTTTTCGGTAGGAAATGGCCAAAAAGGTTAATTCAAATATCCCAGTTATGGAAAGGGGAACCAGCATTGAAACGGATGCCTGCCAGTTTAATTGACTGTCACTTGCGGCATAGTACATGATAAGTTGGGTGGCCTTCAGTGCGGAAAAGACACTCATCACGTATGTGACCAACCACCAAAATGGTTGGAGAATGGAACGACTAACGATGATGATGGAGGCGAAAACGATTAAGATGATCATTATCATTCCAATAATAAAGTCGTGGTCAAAGTTAGTTTGAACGTTGGCGTTTTCAATTGGCTGGCCGGTATAAGCGACCTTAGCATTTTCAAGGCTGGTGTTTTGTAACTGGTTTCTAACCGTATTTTGCATGTTGTGAACGTTATTTAAGTTCGTGTTGCCAGTGGGATCATTGTTAAATTCTACTTCGAGCTTAGTGATTTTTTGGTTTTCGCTTGCAAAATTATACTTAGTTTGATAAAAATCGGTGTCATTAATCTGTTGCGGTGAGATGTAGAAGGTATTCCCAGCACTTGACTTCTTGACACCATTTAAGTAACCAGTGACGGGCGTTAACTTATCCTTACTTTCCTTTAAAGTTCGGTTAACGGACGCAATTTCACCACGAACTTTAGACGCTTGTTCGTTGTATTGCTGGACCGCTTCTTGCGCTTCCAGTCCAGAATTTTGGGCGTCAGAGATTTGGTTGCTTAACTGGGTCAAGCTTTGACTGGTGGTACTCAACTGATCAGACACTTGTGAGAGATTTTGGCGAAGTTTTTTGGACTTCTGGGCTTGATTAGATGACTGAGCCGTTTCAAGTGGAGTGAATGTGCTGAAATTGTTGGTGTCAGCTTGTTCACTCGTATCGCTAATCCGATCAAGTTGTCTAATCAGTGAATCGACTGATTTAGTTTGATTCTTAATGTTTTTCTGTTGAAGTGTCTTGTTTGCACCCTTAAGGGTTCTTTGTGAGCCCTTAAGGGAATTACTAATGCCATTAAGCGTTGAAGTGGTCTTATTCAATTGATTTCGTAAATAGTATTTATCAATTTCATCCCCACCTGGTTGAGTCACAGAGTACACCTGCGCAACGTTTTTTTGGGACTGAAGCTTCGTTGTAACCTGGTCAATGGCACTAATGGTGTTGTCATTATTAAAGGGTCGGTTATTTTTGATGTAAATAGTGACTGGAGTTGGTTTTCCCTTATTAAAGTGATTTTGAAGGATGTGTCTACCGACTTCAGCCTGATCATTAGCAATTAAATTGTTGTTAGTAAGGTAGGTTACATTAGGACGATAGAATAAAACTAGTGGGACCGTAATCACTAATGCAATTAGTAGTCCTAGGAGAGGTTTTAAAAACGAGACATGGGCAAGTTTACCCCAGAAGCCCTCGTTTGCGAGTTTTAAAGTCTTCTTCTTTGGCCAGAAAAAGGTTGGTCCAAGGAGTTGCATGAACATTGGGGTCACGGTCATCACGGCGAATAGAGTTATTAGTACGACAATGGCGACGCTACCAATGGCCCGAACCGAACTAAACTTGAGCAGGTAAAGTGATCCAAATGCTAATGACGTAATTATTGCGGTTGCCCCAAGTGGATATGTAAGACTTTTAGTGGCTGTTTTACTGGGGTCAACGCTTTCGTTTTTAAGTGCCAATTCAAAACGTCGATACAAAAAGAAACTAGCAAGGGTACCAAATAAAGTTACTACCAAGCCAGTTACTAAAGGAATGTATGGCGAATACGGGAGACTAAGTTGAGTTGACATTAAAGCTGTTGCACTTAATGAAACCAGGTAAGCGATGATCAGGATGATAAAGGTAAAAACCGGTGCTAATAGTGATCTAAATGCAATGGCAATAAAGACTAAAGAAAGAATGAAAATTGCAATGGTCACAATGTTAGTGACGCTTAAAATCTTCTCATTGTTGTCTTGATTAATTAATTGCGGACCGGTGACGTACGTCTTCAGTCCATTATCAACGTTGAATTGCTTTTGAAGCGTGTTAGCAAAACTTGCACTTGTGGCATTGCTTTTTGGAACATGAATATTCACAATCTCGGTTGATTGATCGTTGGAGATAAACTTTGAGGCACCATTCGGGCTCGTGTGAGCGGTGGTGATCCGACTAATACCGTTGTCCCCGTTACTTTTCTGAATCATACCAACCCGATTGTAAATGTCCTTTTGCTCAGAACTGGTAATTTTACCCTTGTTGGCGTGGTAAACGATGTTCATACTTGTGGTTCCATCTAAGCCTTCGCCCCATTGGTTCTGTAAGTTCTGTGCTTTATACATCTGGGACTTTGAGTTCATTTCCGGGTTGCCAGCCTGCATCACAACCTGACTCAGGTTGGGGAGACTGACAATTGCCATAAAAATGACAACTAGCCAAATAATTAAAGAGAAAATCCTATTTTCGTGTAACGTCCTTATAAAATGTTTCATCGAAGAAAATTCCTTTCATTTTATTTCACTACCCCCTCATGCTCATTTTATATTAAATTAGTTCTTAAAGAAATGGTTTGCACGTAAAAACAGCAACACAATGATGATAAAAATGATCGTGATGATAATGGTTATAATCCACGCTGATGGTTTATCCATAAATGGAAGTTTTACGTTTTCACCATAGAACCCAAATACGATGTTTGGAACACTTAGAATTAACGAAAAAACGGTTAAAAACTTAATCGTGTTGTTCAAGTCACTATCAAGGAGGTTGGAATAAGCGCTTGCTACTTGCTGGGTCGCGGCGTTCGCCATCTCTGCCATCGAAAGTCCCTGTTGAAGTTCGATACTGATATCTTCAACGGCAGCTTTTTGATCCTCAGTGAGGTCCCTTGTAAAACGCCGCTTGAAGTCGTTAATCATATCGTTGTTTGATCCGAGTGACGTTAGGAAATATACTAAGTCGGTCTGTAGATTAAGCAGGTGGTTGATGGCACTTTTATTGGCCTTGCCACGTAAGTTACGTTGAATGTTAGTTCTGACACTGTTGATTTGGTTAATATAATCAAAGTATTGGACGGATAGTTGGTACAACGTTTTATTAATTACGTCAATTGGTTGCAATTCTGCGAGTTGTTTTGAACCGGCTTTTTTTATAATGGAAGAAATGAGTTCGTTAACGAAGTTAGTTTTATCGGCCGTGAACGTAAATAACATGTTGTCATGGGTTATGATTCCAATTGGTTCAGCAGAAACATCCCCGTTAAAACGAGTCGGTTCGGCCACATCAAAAATGAAAAGGAGGACTCCTTCTTCATCGTAATATTCAACCCGAGGTCGTTCGTGACGGTCAAGTGCATAATAGAGCATTTCGTTATTTAAATGGTATTCTGTTTTTAAAATTTCCTTATCAGCTGGACGGCAATCGATGGTTTTAATCCAGTTAATATTTTGGTTGATTTTTTCAATTTTAATCAATGCAAAACTACTCCCGTTACTATATTGTCAGATATCTTCATACTACACTAAATGGCTAAGTTAGTCGATTTTAGTGGGTGTTTCTTCTATTATAATGCGTAATTGGAAATGAGTAAGAAACTTTTTTAAGTAATCATAAATACTCAACAAAAAATAGTTGGCTAAGGTATAATAACCACATAGGGAGATGTTGTCCGTGAAACACAGTAAAAAGAAAAACGTGTGGATTGCAGTTGTGATTGGAGTAGTCGTCGTCTTACTACTTGTGTTCGCTGCATTTAAGATTAGACACATGTTGATTAACCATTCATATCAAGTTCGACAAGAGCAAATGAATAACGCAACCAAGAAACGTGATAAAGAGATCGAAACTCAGCACAAAGAGTTTATTCAAAAAATTGGTGACCCAGCCGTTAAGAT
Organism: Fructilactobacillus sp. X8R1C1; assembly: GCF_059900945.1. NCBI lineage: Bacteria > Bacillati > Bacillota > Bacilli > Lactobacillales > Lactobacillaceae > Fructilactobacillus > Fructilactobacillus sp. X8R1C1. Next base: position 99,938 of record NZ_JBWXVH010000004.1, read on the forward strand.
TTACGAAAAAAAACAACAGGTTTTGCCAAGTATCGTGATCGGACAGGCCATTCTCGAATCGAATTGGGGGCAATCCGAACTCTATAAGAAAGCCAATAATCCGTTTGGAATCAAGGGAACGTACAATGGTCAGTCAATCTCGTACGATACGACCGAGTACGTTAATAACAAGAAAACGACCGAAGTGGGTCAGTTTAGAAAATATCCATCGGTTGCTGATGCCATCGAGGATCATAATGAGACTTTAAATACCAAGTTTTTAAAGAAAACGGGCATTACGAGCTTTAGGCAAGAAGCCAACTTGTTGCAAAAAAATGGCTACGCTACCGATCCCGATTACGCTAATAAGCTGATTGGTGTCATCGTGAACCATCAATTAATGAAATACGACGTTAAAGCAATTAACAATTACTAATTACAACTAACTAATGGAGGAGTCTTTGATTGTTCGACCTACTCGCTAAATTATATGGTCCTTTTTTTGATCTACATAACTGGGAAACCGTCATAACGTCTGGAAATGACTGGTTGATTATTTTCTCATTGGTAGTGATTGAATGTCTTTTATCCGTTGATAATGCAGTTGTCCTTGCGGCCCAGACTCAAGTTCTTCCTACTAAAAAGTGGCAGGAAGAATCTTTGTTTTACGGAATGTGGGGAGCATACATCTTTCGCTTTTTGATCATCGGAGTCGGAGTGTACCTAATTAGGTTCTGGATCATTAAGGTATTAGGTGCAGCTTATTTGTTTTATCTTGCGTTTAGTTTCTTCTATAATATGCACAAGAATAAGCACAAAAAGAGCCGAACTCATCAGGTCAAACCAAATAAGAAAAACCACACTCGCAAGTACTTTTGGTGGGTGGTAGTTCAGATTGAATTCATGGACATTATCTTTTCAATTGATTCGGTGCTAGCGTCGTTAGCCATTTCACCTAATCCAGTGATCGTCTTAATTGGTGGGATGATTGGGATTTTAGCGATGCGTGGGGTAGCTGAAGTCATAATGATGTTGATGAAAAAGATTCCTGAACTACAGCCGATGGCGTACTTTTTGATCATTATCATTGCATTGAAACTTTTCTTATCGATTCCAATGATTGACATTGAGATTCCAGCGGGATGGTTTGGAATCTTGGTAATTGTCACACTAGTGGCTACTTTAGTTATCCATGTGATTAACGTGAAGAGGGGGAAAGACTATGGCAGTGGATCTAAACCAGAATAATTTTGACTCAGAAATTACGGGACCAATGACCGTGGTTGACTTCTGGGCACCATGGTGTGGTCCATGTAAAATGATGGATCCGTTGATTTTAGAACTGGAACGTGAGTACAAAGGTCGAATCAAGTTTTTAAGGCTTAATGTCGATGATAATCAGGAGATTGCCAGAAAATACCGGGTCATGAGTATTCCAACACTAGTATTATTTCGTAACGGAAAGGGCGTTGAGAAGGTCACCGGAGTGTATCCTAAGAGTAAATTAGAGCACTATTTTAATCGAAAATTAGCTGAAAAATGATGAAATTAAGTAAAGTCTTATGCTTTTAATAACTTTTTTTATGGCAGAAGGCTTTTTCTTTTGCTAAAAATTGGTGTTGTGAATTGTTGATCAATCCTTGAAAACGGGCATTTTTACGAGTTTTGTTACATTGATGTTACAACGTGACAAAATAATCGGTTTTTTTAACATTGCTGTTTTTGCCATGTAAATAACAGTATTTAGAATGTGAAATTGTTGTTTGAGTATATTTCAGTTTTAAGAAAACGGAAGTAACAAAAATTTATAGGAGTGATTTATCATTTTATTAAAATCTAGAAACGTAAAGGTGCTTTTAGCATCTATTTTCACAGTAGCCGGTGTGTTAATGACTGCAGGCTTCAACGCCAATGCCGCCACTAACACTAATCAAGTTACCGTTAAGAGCGGTGACACAGTCTCAAAAATCGCAAAGCAACACAATACTAGCATCGGCAGCATTGTTAAGGCTAACCACCTTAAGAATGTTAACCTGATTCATGTCGGAGAAAAGTTAACATTACCTACTAACGCAAGCAACATGACTTACCAAAGTAACAATACTCAAACACAACCATCTGCTCAGGTAAGTAGCAATGCACAATACACTGCTGCACCACAGCAAAACGCACAACCTGCTCAAACACAACAACAAGCAACAACTACAACCACTACTCAACCTGCTGCAAGCAGTAACAATAATGCAAGCAATGCCGGTGATAACTCTGGTTTAGCATCAATTGCACAAGTTGAATCTGGTAACTCATACAGTGCTCGAAACGGTCAGTACATTGGTAAATACCAATTGTCTTCATCATACTTAAATGGTGATTACTCTCCAGCTAACCAAGAACGTGTGGCTCGTCAATACGCAGTTTCACGTTACGGTTCAATCGCTGCCGCTGCTCAATTTCGAGCATCACATAACTACTGGTAAGATTTAATTTCAAGTTAACGATTACTCAAACGAAAAACAAGATGCAAAGGGGACGAAGAATAATTCTTCGCCCCTTTTTTGGATCCAAAAAAATCCCAGTACCATATTTATGATACCGGGATTTATTTACTTAACTTTAGCTAAGAAGTAACGTTTCTTGCCGCGTCGTATGATGATAAACTTCCCGTCAAATTGAGCTTGGGGGTTAATTTCAGTGTTGACGTCGGTAACCTTTGCTCCATTGATGGTAATAGCGCCATTATTAACGTCTTCTCTAGCCTGACGTTTGGATTTATCAACTCCAGCCGCAATGATTAAATCGACTACGTTTACGGGATCAGAACTAATCGTAGACGTTGGGACACTGTTAAATGCCTGACTAACTTCTTTTACTGATAGGTCTTGAACGTTGCCTTTAAAAAGAATTTTTGAGATATTTTCGGCCTGCTTAACGGCGTCTTCACCGTGCACAAATTTCGTGACCTCACGTGCTAACGTTTTCTGGGCTTCTCGTTTCCAAGGCTTATCTTTAACTTTTTGGGCCAGTTCATCAATTTGATCCTTAGGCAAAAAGGTGAAGTATTTGAGGTATTTGATAACGTCAGCGTCGTTTTGGTTTAGCCAGAACTGGTAAAATTCATACGGTGAGGTCTTTTCTGGATCAAGCCAAACAGCACCACCAGCGGTCTTTCCAAACTTAGTTCCGTCTGATTTAAGCATTAATGGGATGGTCAATCCGTATACCTCGGCGTCTTGACCTTCAACGCGATGAATGAGGTCAATTCCGGCCGTGATGTTTCCCCATTGGTCTCCACCACCAATCTGGAGTTGAACGTCATGGTCACGATAAAGAGTGAGAAAGTCCAATGCTTGTAGGATTTGGTAGGTGAATTCTGTGAATGAAATGCCATTTTCCAGGCGGCTAGCCACCACTTCCTTTGATAACATGGTGTTGACGTTAAAGAGCTTTCCGTAGTCACGAAGAAAATCAAGCAGTGACACGTTAGACGTCCAGTCGTAGTTATTCACGATGTGAATGTTACTGTCACTGCCAAAGAGGTGCTTCATTTGCTTTGTTAAGGCGTTAACGTTGTGTTTGACCATCTGTTTGGTCTGAAGGGGACGTTCGGTGTTTCTCCCACTTGGATCACCGATGGAACCGGTGGCCCCGCCGATTAGGATGTAAGGGTGAAAACCAGCCCGTGAAAAACGTTCCATGATCATAAACGGAATTAGGTGACCAATGTGCATACTATCACCAGTTGGATCGACCCCACAGTATAGGGCAATCTTTTTCTCGTTGGTTAATTTTTCTAGTCCGTCTTCGTCGGTTGTTTGGTTAATGGCACCTCGCCATTTTAAATCTTCAATGATATTCATTGTTGTTTTCCTCCTGTTGTTGATAAATAAAAAGCGTCCTAGTAGTAATTGACTACTGGGACGCTTGTGCGCGGTACCACCCACGTTCAGATACAAAAGTACCTGCACTTATCTTAATGTGTAATTTTAGGTAGTTCATCTAATATCCTGTGTGGCTTGCACCAACCGCCACTTCTCTTATCACTTAAATATTAGACTACTTTTGATAAACTCATCGTATCATTACCTAGCCGAATTAACAATATGCAAATTATTCAAGGTAAATTTGACGTAACTGATGAATGTCGGCATTGGTCAATCCAATACCTTCATGGAGAAATTGGTTCATTCCGCCGTATAATTGATTGATTTCATCCATTGCGGCATTGAAAAAGTCTAATGAGACACTATAAAGGGATCTTAGACTCTTTAGGGCTGCATCATTATATCCTTCTTCTTTGGCTTGCTCTAATCGAGCATCAATCACTGGTTTTGCCACCTGATTGGTTAACAGGTAATCTTCTTCGATGGTTTTACGATCGACTCCTAGGGCAGAGAGGATCATGGTCGCAGACATTCCGGTTCGGTCTTTTCCAGCTGTACAGTGAAATAGGACGGACTCGTCATCTTGCCTGTTATCGAGTAAAACTTCAAATAATTTTTTAAAAGCCAAACGACAGTGTTTCGTTTTAATCATGCTTTTATAGACGTGTTCCATATGATCATGACCATAATTAGGGTGATTGCACAGGACTTTCTTCATTTCAGCTGGACTTTTCGAATTGTCGGTTGCGTCTTCTTTAAAGATCGGATCAAAAATGTAGTCGACAGCAGAAGTTTCCACTTGATCGGCCAGGATGTCGACTTCAGGTTGACTTCTGAGATCAACGTCAAAGCGAACCCCGTAATGCTCAAGGGTTTTTAGATCATTTTCACTGAGCTCACCTAAGTGTCCCGCACGTAGTAACTTGTGCCACTTAGTGGTTTTACCATCAACAGTTTGGTATCCACCTAACTCACGAAAATTTTCACCAGTTGGAATGGCTAGAACTCTTTTATTTTCCATGTTTTCCATGTAACCCACCTTTCAATGTCAGTGTAATATAATTATATCATGAAGCCCGTGTTCCACATGAATTTTTGAGATATGATTTTACAAATATTAGAAAATAGAATAAGCTTAGCGTATGAAGATTATTAAGGAGAGTATGAATTATGGCAATGACTGAAAGACAAATGATTCAAGAAATCTTAAACACGGTTGATGTTGGTTATGATTTTGAAAACGTTGATGAAGATAACAAGCAGTACACGTTGTTGATTAAACGTCAGGATAATGATGTTCGTGATTTAAACGAGATTAATGCTGAAATCAAGGAATACTTTAAAGATGCTGATTTTTCTTATGACGAACAGGTTGAGCCAAAAGATATTGATGCTGATATTCGGGTTGAAGTTAAGCGTTAATTAATGATGCCATAAAAGAGAAAGTAGATTTTATTCTACTTTCTCTTTTATTTTCAAGTAGTGAGATGAATTGAATCGTGCTAGTATGAGTATCAAAAATACGATGAAACGGAGATGAACCAGTTGTCTGACAATAAAGATTACGTCCTAGCGATTGATCAAGGATCGACTAGTACGAGAGCGATTATTTATGATCATAGTGGTAGAAAAGTCATTGAGAGTTACAAGGAAGTTCCTCAGATTATCAATAGTGACGGATGGGTTGAACAGGATCCAAACGAGATTTGGAACTCCGTGCTTTCTGCCATTGCGAGTGCCTTGATTGACGCCTCCATTCACCCCGAAAACATTGCCTCAGTGGGGATTACCAATCAGCGTGAGACCACGGTAGTGTGGGACAAAGTGACCGGCAAACCCATTTACAATGCCATTGGTTGGCTTTCAAAACAAACTAATTCAATTGCTGAAGACTTAAAAAACAGGGGGTACGAGGACCTAATTCATAAAAAAACGGGCCTAGTTATTGACTCGTATTTCTCCGCTACCAAGGTCAGGTGGATTTTAGACCACGTTAATGGGTCACAGAAGCGCGCTTCTGATGGTGAATTGTTATTTGGGACCATTGATACGTGGCTCGTCTGGAAATTGTCTGGTGGGAAATATCACATTACTGATTATACGAACGCCAGTCGAACGATGATGTTTAACATTAATGACTTAAAGTGGGACGACGAAATCTTGAAGATTTTAAACATTCCAAAGATCATGCTTCCGACCGTTCATGCTTCTGATGAAGTTTATGGAACGACCGAAAACTACCAATTTTATGGTGTTAGTGTCCCAATTGCTGGAATTGCTGGCGATCAGCAGGCGGCGTTGATCGGACAAATGGGCTTTTCAAAGGGAATGGTTGAAAACACCTATGGTGATGGTGCTTTCATCATGATGAATACGGGACACCAGCCGCAGTACTCAGACGAGAATTTGTTGACGACCATTGCGTATGGAATTAACGGAAAAATTACGTATGCACTTGAGGGTTCAATCTTCGTGGCTGGAAGTGCGTTGACGTGGCTTCGAGACCAAATGAAGATTATCACCAGTGTTCCTGAGTCCAGACAGGCGGCTAAACGATCGACCGACCACAATGAAATCTACGTTGTTCCTGCTTTTAATGGATTAGGGGCCCCATACTGGGACCAAAATGTCAGAGGAGCCGTTTTTGGGATTACCCGAGGAACTAACAGTGATGATTTTGTAAAGGCCACGCTTCAGTCAATTGCGTATGGAACTAAGGATATCGTTAACACAATGGAGTCCGATACCGATCTCGATATTCCACAGATTCGAGCTGATGGGGGAGCTAGTCGCAATAGTTACTTAATGCAGTTTCAGTCTGACATTTTGAATATTCCGGTTCAACGAGCCAGCGATGAAGAAACGACCGGATTTGGGGCTGCCATCTTGAGTGGACTAGCAACCGGGTTCTGGAAAGATTTAGATGAAGTTCAGTCCATTTACGAAGAGGGAAAGATTTTCACCCCTTCAATGAAAGCAGCTGAACGAGATAAATTGTATCAGGGATGGAAGCGAGCGGTTAAGGCCACGCAAGCTTTTAAACCCATTAATTAAGACTTGCTTTGGCAAGTTTTTAAATTTTTCTTAATGAAAACGTTTTCTTTTTATTTTTGACGTGTTATAATTAATTTCGTAAATAAGGGTTACAAAAGTATTTTGAAAAGAAGGTATGGGATATGAGTTTTGAAGCAATATTAATTGGATTAATTCCAGTGATTGGTTGGGGGCTATTTCCAACTATTTCATCAAAAATTGGTGGTAAACCAACGAACCAAATCTTTGGTGCCACAGTTGGTACATTGATTTTTGCGATTGTTGTCTTATTATTCACCCAAGCTGGTTTCCCAATGGGCTGGAACTTAGTCTACGGAATCTTGTCTGGTATGGGTTGGGGCTTCGGTCAAATCATGGCCTTTAAAGGTTATTCTTTGATTGGTTCTTCAAGAGTTATGCCAATCACGACCGCATTTCAGTTGATTGTAACTGCTTTGTGGGGTGCATTTGCGTTAAGTAGTTGGCCTGGTATTGGTCACAAGATCATTGGAATCCTTGCTTTGATCGTTATCATTATCGGTGCCACTCTTACCACTTGGAGCCAAAACAAAGAAAACGTTAATAAAGGTGCGCTTGAAAAAGCCGTTATCTTACAGTTAATTGGTGTTATTGGTTACTGGTTATACTCAGCCGCTCCACAGGTTAATAACTTGACTTGGGCTAAGGGAATTTTGCCACAGTCCACTTCAGTAATGACCCCAATGGAAGCATTCTTGCCACAGGCAATGGGAATGGTCTTGATGGCTATTATCTACGGTTTGATGAACATGAAGAGTGAAAATGTGTTTGCTGAGGGTGTTTCATACAAACAGATTATTGCTGGTTTCTTCTTTGCAATTGCCGCATTCTCATACTTGATTGCTGCACAACCAAACATGTTAGGTCTTTCAACTGGATTCGTTCTATCACAGGTATCAGTAGTTGTTGCTACCTTGACCGGTGTTTATTTCTTACACCAGAAGAAGACTCCAAAGGAAATGGTTGCTACTTTGATTGGTTTAGCTTTGATCATCGTTGCTGCTGCCGTTACCGTTATGCTATAAAATCATTAATCTCAAACAAAAAAACACTTCACATTATGTGAAGTGTTTTTTGTGTTCCTAATTATTTATAATAATGACTTCGTTTTAAAAGTTCAGCTGAACGTTTATTGATGGGAACAAATCCCTTATTTTGCAAATGCCGGAAAAACATCATATTGTATACAAAACTCCATGCTAATGGCATGATTGCAAAAATCTCATAGGCAGAGGATGCGATGTTTAATCCAGTTAAGACGGTAAGTGCCATTGCTAGGATAAAATCCACCCCTAGCATACAAAGGGTATTATAGAAATCACCACGAAAAATAGAAGGCCAGATTCCAAAAACTAGCGTAGTGAATGAGAAGCCCACCTTTTGGACTTTGACTTCTTGGGTTTCTTTATTTTGCACGACGGCGTAGTTAGGTGGCAAGAACATGTTGTTCATGCCATTATTCCCACTATTATTGCCGTTATCGAATGGATTCATTGACAATTGGACCTTTCTAAGACTTTAAAGTAAATTTGACGACGACTTCGACGTGCGGAGTCTGTGGCATCATATCAACTGGTTGCAGGTAGTCCACGTTATAAGACTTCGTTAGTTGGACCAGATTCTGAGCTAGCGTTGATGGATTACATGAAACATATACAAATTTTTGTGGTTTAGCGGTTAAAATGGCATCAATTAAGTGTTGGTCAAGGCCAACGCGTGGTGGGTCAACCACCAGTGCCGTGGGTTTAAAACCCTCGGTTATCCACTGCGGCATCAAATCCTCGGCACTGCCAAAGTAGTAGGTGGCGTTATCAATATGATTGATTGCTGCATTATGATTGGCGTCGGTGATGGCTTCCTTAATGGTATCCATTCCTCTAACTTCAGAAACTTGGTTTGCTAATGAAAGACCGATGGTTCCTACCCCAGAATATGCATCAATCAAACGATCATCAGAATCAAGATTGAGGGCTGTTCCAGCTAAATCGTAGAGTTTTGGTGTCATGATGCTGTTGAGTTGGAGGAAAGCTCTTGGTGACAACTCAAATGATAAACCATTAATTTTTTCGGTAATACTATCATTTCCAGCTAAATGAACCGTCTTTTCTCCCCAGATCAAAGGTGAGTCACCAGGATTGATGTTTTGCATGACGGAAGTGACTTCTGGAAGGCGATCGGAAATCATTTCTAAGAGTTGATTTTTCTTAATCAACTTGGGCGTGTTAGTGATGAAAACCACCTGCACGTCGTTGGTATTGAGAGCTGCTCGAACTACCAAGGTTTTTAAAATGCCAGAGTGATTGGATTCAACGAACGTTGGGATGTTTAGTTCCTGAACCATTTCGACTAAAGCGTGCATGACCTTCATGGTAAGCGGATACTGAACGGAGCAGGTCTCCATGTCGACCACTTCGTGAGTTCCTTCTTTATATAATCCGGCGATGACTCTTCCGTTTGCTTCAGTTCGAACTTGAAACTGGGCCTTATTACGGTATTCATAGGGATTATCCATCCCGATCGTTTCCCTGACATCATAATGATCATAAGCCCTCGGATGATATCTTCTAAGCGATTGTTTAACTAAATCACGTTTGAATTCCAGTTGCTTAGGGTATGCGAGGTCTTCGAGTTCAAAACCACCAACTTCTCCAGCATATGGATCACGCGGTTTAACCCGAAAGGGACTTTCCTTATCAATTTGAACTAATTTTCCGCGTAGGTATTTAGGTTTAATCTCGGTTACATCAGCTTGAACTAATTCACCAACTAGCGCACCAGGAATAAAAATTAATTTGCGGTGAAAATAACCAATTCCCTCACCATTAATTCCGAGACGCTTGATGGTGACCGTAACTCGTTGGTGGAGTTCTACCGAAACATTTGACGATCTTTTTGAACCGTTTCTAACTCTTTTATAACTCATTAGAACTCCTTTTTTCTTCATAACAACGTCTACGTCATTATAGCAGACTCATATATGATACAAAAGTGTTGTATAATCATACTGTTAATTTGTTAAAAAGAAAAGAGAGGTATCAAAATGGCAGTACTAGAAACTAAAAACCTATGCTACGACGCTGATGGACGTGAGATTATCAAGGATATCAGCTGGAGCGTTGATGCCGGAGAGATCGTTACGATCACTGGTCCATCAGGGAGTGGGAAGACAACTTTTGTGAGACTTTTGGCGGATCTTTTGACTCCCAGTTCTGGTGAAGTAATTTTTGAAGGCCAAAACGTCGCTGATTTAAATCCAATTGAGTATCGGAGAAAAGTATCATACGCCGTTCAGCAACCCACCTTGTTTGGCAATACGGTCAAGGATAATCTTGAGTTCCCATATCAGATTCGAAATAAACCGTTTGATAAAGAACATGCGTTAAAAGCACTTCAAACCGTCGATCTAGGTGATGGTGATTTGGATCGGACGGTCGATAATCTTTCTGGTGGGGAACGCCAACGGGTCGCATTAATTCGCAACATCATGTTTGTGCCTGATGTGCTTATTTTAGATGAGGTTACCACTGGCCTTGATGAAAACACCAAGGAAAGTGTGCACAAGATGATTAATTACATTAATCAAAAAGATCACACCACGGTCATCATGATTACTCATGATCAAGGTGAGATTGACCATGCCACCGAGTTAGTCACAATTGTTAACGGACGACTAGTTAAAGGAGATAAAGATGCCTAATTTAATTGTTTCAAATCAAGCGCTCGCATTAACTGGACTCCTGGTCTTAATCGCGTTATTTGTCGGATGGAAAGAAAAGTTGGGCATTGATAAGTCAATTATCATTGCCACCATCCGTTGTGTGGTTCAGTTATTTATAGTTGGGTACGTTTTACGATTCGTTTTTCGGATCAATAACGTTTTTTTAACCCTGATTTTAATCTTAATTATTTTGTTTAACGCCGCTTATAACGCCAAAGGACGTAGTGACGGTATGGAACACGCACTCCCCATTTCCATCATTGCATTAGGAAGTAGCACGATTGTCGTACTTGCGGTATTAGTCTTTGCGGGAGCAATTAAGTTTATCCCGTCTCAAGTGGTACCAATTACCGGAATGGTTGCCAGTAACTCAATGGTTGCCTTGGGACTTTGTTATCGAAGTATGAATTCCATGTTTAAAGACCGGAGACAGCAGATTATTGAAAAATTAGCTCTGGGAGCCGACGTGAAGACATCCTGTTCTGACATTGTGCGTGACAGCATTAAGACCGGGATGCAGCCCACGATTGATACTGCGATGACCGTTGGACTGGTTAGTTTACCCGGGATGATGGCTGGTTTAATCTTTGCTGGTGTTGATCCGGTTAAGGCCATTAAGTACCAGATCATGGTAACTTTCATGTTGCTTGGGATTACGGCCGTTAGTTCAATCATCGCATGTTACATGGGTTATCATAGTTTTTACACTAAAAATGACCAGCTTAGAAATATGAATTAATAAGTAAGGGCTCTGACTAGGAGTCTTTTTTATTGCTTCTGATAGGATAAATTGATGGAGTGGTTTATAATTCAATTGGGTCAACAGTTAAATTGGAAAAAACGAAAAGAGGGATTCTATGAGTAAAATGACAGCAAGTAGAGCACTGGTGAAAGTGCTTGAGAGTTGGGATGTCGACCATTTGTATGGCATCACAGCTGGCTCTTTGAATAACTTATTGAATGCGCTAGATGAGGAAAAAAAGAACATTAAATATATTCAGGTTAGACATGAAGAGGTCGGTTCTTTGGCCGCTTCCGCTGACCATAAGTATACCGGTAAGATTGGGGTCGCCTTTGGTTCGGCTGGTCCTGGTGCGACTCACATGTTTAATGGTTTATACGACGCGAAGGAAGACAATACGCCAATGCTAGCCCTCGTTGGACAAGTTCCCCAACCAATGATGAACACGCGGTTCTTTCAGGAAATGGATGAACTGCCAATGTTTGCTGACGTTTCGGTTTACAACCGCCAGGCGTCAACTGCCGATCAGATACCGAAGATTATTGATGAAGCCATCAGGACGGCCTATCAAAAGAAGGGGCCAGCAGTCGTCATCTTACCGAATGATTTACTTGGAACTGAGATTGACTATGAACCAACTAAGACAGCCAACGTTTCAAGTAGCATTAAAACGGTTCACCCTAAACAAGCTGACGTTGATGAAGCCATTAAGATGATTAAGAAAGCCAAACATCCGGTTCTTTGGTACGGAAGAGGTGCTAAGGGTGCCCGAGATGAGATCGTGAAAGTTTCCGATCAGTTTAGCATGCCAGTCTTGTCCACGGCTCCTGCAACTGGGATTATGCCAAACGACAATCTGAGTTACATGGGTGCTCGTGGTAGACTGGGAACGAAACCCGGATTTGAAGTTTCTCAGGCTGCCGATCTGATTATTATGCTTGGAAACGACTTTCCGTTTGCTCGCTTCATGCCTAAAGATAAAAAAATCATTCAAGTTAATAACAATCTGGCTGATTTGGGTCGTCAGTATCAGGCCAACCTCACGATTCACGGTGATGCCAAGGAATTCTTAGAAATGTTAATTGATTCAGATGTAAAGCTTCCTAAGAGTGATTTCTTAAAAGCCGCTCGAATTGATCGCGAGAATTGGTTAAAATGGCTTGATAGCATTGCGACTGACTACGACGAGGGTCTCAGAGCTGAGACTGTTTTGAAAGCAATCGCTGACCATTCTAAGTCGAATGCGGTTTATGGACTTGACGTTGGAAACAACACCATGCATTCCATTCGTCAACTTCCCTTTAATCAGCAGCAGCAGTTTGCCATGTCACCGTGGTTTGGAACAATGGGCTTTGGTCTACCAGCTTCCATTGCTGCTAAAATCTCATATCCTGATCGTCAAGTTTGGTCGATTTCAGGTGATGGGGGATTTGCAATGGTCATGCAGGATGTGATTACGCAGGCCAAGTACAACTTGCCGATTATCAATGTCGTTTTGTCAAACGAACACTTTGGTTACATTGAACACGAAGACGTTCAATCTGGCATTAGTGATTATGGTGTTGACCTCTATCAAGCGGATTTTGCCCAAGTTGCTGAAGGCATGGGTGCTCATGGCTTTAAAGTTTCAGGTCAAGATGAACTTGATAGTGTCATGGTTGAGATTGACCGAATGCAGGCTGAAGGTAACACGAAGCCGATTGTGATTGACGCTAAGATTAAAGCGTTTGACCCAATTGATACTAGTTTTGTCCCACTTGACCCAGAGAACTTTGACCAAAAAACGATTGATGCGTACAAGAAACGTTATAACGTTTATGGTCAACCAGCATTGAGCGAGATTTTAAAAAGTTTGAAATAGTGGTTTAAATAAAAATAACCGATCTCGGTTGAGATCGGTTATTTCTTTTGCTTATTTTTTCTTCGTCTTTTCGTCTTCGTCAATATCAACGGCAACCGTTGATTCATCACCAACATCTAACGCTTGATGCTTTAGGTGAGGGAAGATGTATTTATCAGCAAGTCCAGTGATTCCACCTTGGAATAGAAACGCAAAGATCGTTCCTACTCCTAAGTTAGTAAATTGACGAGTAATTGCAAAGGCAACCACTGCCATGACAGTCGGTGGGATGTAGGAAGCCCACATGGCTTTCCCAGCAGCACCATTGAAGTACTTAAATCGCAGGATCTGCATCAAATCATCAGCGGGATGCAAGACTAAGTTGACTCGTTGGTAGATTGAGATGGCGGTTGCAATCAATGCTACCCCGAAGAAATTCAAGAGAACATAGAAAGCGACCATCATCCAACCCTTGGCTTCAGGGAATCCAGCAAAAAATGATACTTTTCCAATTACTGGAAGTGAACCATCCATGAAGAAGTCATCAAAGACCTGGATGAGTGCTGAGAACGGAACCATGAAGATGACGTTTCCAATGGCACGTCCCCAATCCCAGTGACCGACTAAAAAGGCGTTCAAAATGGTAATGGCAACTCCCAAGATTAGAAATGCCCAGAATAAGTTCCAGTGAAATGCATTTCCAAGGTTGGTTTCGGCTGCGGTCCAGTAAGCTGAACCTAGAAAAGATGGATGAATCTTAGCAGTTGTTACTAGAGTCAAAACATTTCCAGCAGAGTTAATTATTAATGAAAGGATAAAGAACATAATTGAAGCTGTCATGGAAATGGTACGTTTGGCTTTTCTATTAGCGGTTTTCTTCGCCATAGTTTCCCTCCACGATCAGATTTTGGTTCAATTATTTAAGATTACCATTAACTTTAACAATTGACTTGCCTTGAACCTTGTCAGTACCAGCTAATACACCAGGTACTTGTTCTAAAGTAAGGATGTTGTGTTGGAAAGGTGTAACCTTAACGGAACCATCTGAAAGTAAAGCAATTGAATCTTCGAAACTGTGGGGGTTAATCATTGAACCCTTGATGGTTAATTGCTTCTTGAAGATTTCGTAAGTGTTCATGTTAAATGTTTGACCTGGTGCACCAACACCAAACATCATAACTTGAGCGCCAGGATTAGTTGCTTCAACAGCTTGTTCTTGGGTTTCAGGCTTTCCAACACATTCGATTACCATGTCGTACTTGTCAGTGATTTTTTCCTTAGTCGTGTTGATAACCTTGTTTAAGTTAAGTTCTTTCTTTTCCCAAGCAAGGTTTTCATCATGTCTACCAGTCATGTCAATGTTCTGGATTCCGTAGATTCTAAGTAGTTGAGCAAACAACTTAGCCATGTATCCATCACCAATGATTAAAGCGTGTTGGTAAGGGGTAATGTTTTCGGTGATCTTCATCGTGTGAACGGCACATGAAAGTGGTTCCATTGAGCATGCAGTTTGAAGTGATAGTTCATCAGGAATGTGGTAAACAACCTTTTCTGGGGCAGTGAAGTAGTCTTCAAGACCACCATCTCTAGTTACACCAACGGCCGATAGGTTTTCACACAATTCGTAGCGGCCAGTGTGACAGTAGAAACATTTGTCACAGTAAATGTTAGGGTCAACAACAACACGATCACCCTTCTTGAAGTCCTTAACGTTCTTTCCAACTGCGGAAACAACTCCAGAGTTTTCGTGACCTAATACGATTGGAGGAGTAGCATCAGCTGAACCTGGGAGACCATTGTATAAGGCGTGATCGGTACCACAGATACCAGCGTAGGCAGTTTCAACTAAGACTTCGTCGTCCTTAGGGGTTGGGACATCTCTGTCTTCAATCTCCATGTGTTGCTTAGCTGTCATAACTAAAGCTTTCATTTTTGACATAAGATAACTTCCTTTCGAAAAGTTGATGAATTAATATCGTTACAATCTGAACATAACTGATCGAAAAAAATGGAAAGATTTCTTTCAGGAATATCAGATTTGTTTCCAAGTAATAATGTAAACCGTTTGAAAACTGTTTGCAAGGGCATTCCAGCTTCTGAAATAGATCCAATAAAAATTGAACAAAGAAGAAATTTGATAAGTGAAATAGATAACGGCATTAGAGTGGGAATTAAGCAATTAATTTTAATTATTGTTATGAAAAAATTACGAAAATATTTCACAAAATTATTTTTTTAATTTTCCGTTAAGGCCGTTCTTACTTTCAGGTTAAAATTTACTTTTGTTTAAATTAGTTTAAAATGGACACTACTAAAAAAGAAGGAGAGAACCAAATGGCTTATTTAGAACTAAGAAACATCAAAAAGTCCTATTATGTGGATAATCAGGATTTTCATGTTTTAAACGGGATCAGTCTCAACTTCGATCGTGGGGAATTTGTTTCCATCCTGGGAGAATCTGGTGGTGGAAAGACGACCCTTATGAATATTATCGCTGGACTAGACAGTGATTATTCCGGTGACGTTTTAATTGACGGGAAATCGTTAAAAAAAGATACCAGTAAACAACTTGATGAGTATCGGCGCAACACAATTGGTTTTATCTTTCAAAACTTTAACCTTGTGAATCATCTGACCATTAAAGAGAACGTGATGGTCTCTTTAGAAATGACAACTTTAATGCATAAAAAACAAGAAGCACGGGCCACTGAACTTTTAAAAAAGGTTGGTTTGTATGACCACCGTAACAAGTACCCCAATCAACTCTCAGGTGGACAAATGCAGCGGGTTTCAATTGCTCGAGCACTTGCTTCTGACCCAGATATCATCATTGCTGATGAGCCAACTGGTGCCTTGGACGCTCAAAATACTGATGACATCTTGGAACTAATGAACGAAATTGCAGAAGACGGAAAACTGGTAATTGCCGTCACCCACTCTCAGGTGGTTGCCAATTATGGAACGAGGATCGTTCATTTAGCCAACGGGAAGATTGATGAAGATAGGATTTTAAAACCCGCTTACCCGGTTAATAAAACGCAGGCGGACTTTCAGGCGCGTCCGGCCAAACTTGCTTCCATCTTTACGATGGCCTTCGAACACTTTCGTTATAACCTGAAGCGCAACCTGTTAATTATTTTTGGGGCGGCCATCGGCATCTTTTCGGTCATTTTCATGTTAGGTCTCGGCAATGGGGTCAAGGGATACATTAATCATGAAATTTATTCAGAGGTTAATCCCACTACCATTCAGGTTAGTCGAAAACAGAAACAAGGAGAGGAACAAAATCCTAAAAGTGAACTTCTGACCAACCAAGATAACCAACAGTTGCAGGACCTAAAGAACGTCAAAAGTTCAACGTTGGGTAAGTTTTTAGCTGGCGGTCAGTTTAAAGCGGCCGATGAAACCGCTTCCGTTCAGTACATTCAAACATACTATCAAGGAGCGGTCTTAAAGAAGAACATTAAATCCGGAGCAGTCCCCACTAAAGATAATCAGGTGTTGATTAATAAGAAGACGGCCCAAAGCTTTAATAAGAAGAAGCCGTACGACATGACGGGCCAAAAAATTAAGTTGTTTGCGAATGCCCCCGATGACAACGGGCAGCCCCATGTCCTATCAAAAGAGGTTACTGTGAGTGGGGTGACTAGTGACGTGAACCCAATGGCACTTGTTAGTTCCAACACAATGAAGTCAATGTTTAGTGAGGCTACAATGAAGTACGAACCGAACTTTGCCGCGGTGAACATTGCTGGTGGAGTTCCCAACGTTCAGCCGGTTCAAGATAAGATTAAGGCGTTGAAGGGGCCCAATCAACAAGCTAAGTACCAAATTACTGGAGCGGGGGCGATTGTATCAACACTGAACACTTACATTAACGTCGCTGTTTGGGTTCTAGCAGGAATTGCGGCAATCTCGCTCCTTGTGTCAGCAATTATGATCATCGTGGTGCTCTACATTAGTGTTGCCGAACGAACCAAGGAGATTGGGATTCTAAGGGCACTTGGTTTTACCAAGGGCAACATTCGAAACCTATTCTTCTCCGAAGCCTTTATTCTGGGAGTCTTCTCGTCCATCTTTGCGGTTATCATCGCCTACCTGGCCGAATGGGGAGCGGATACGATTTCTAATGGAGCGATTAAGTACGCAATTGTTCAAATTTCACCGGCCAATTCCATTATTGGGGCACTAGTCTTTGTTATTATTTGTTTACTAGCAGCACTTGCTCCAGCAGCCAAGGCCGCTAAGTTAGATCCAATTGTGAGTCTGAGTTCCGAATAAAGATTAAAAAATTAATTAAGCTATTGCAATTATAGGGAAGTTGGACCAAACTAACTTTTAAACCAAATAAGAGCTATCCCGTTAATTCGGGATGGCTCTTATTCATTAGGAATTACTAAATTGTAATGGAGGGGTTCATTTTGAGAATTGGAATTGCGGCAAACGTTAACCGGATTAAGACGCCTAACTATAACCTTGATTACGCCAATTATACTGCTCAAGTTTTTATTGATTTACTGCAAAAACACGGCATTCTGCCTGTTATTATTCCCATGGCTGAGCTTGATATGATTTCCGAGTATGTTGACTTAGTTGATGGCTTAATTATTCCTGGTGGTCAAGATGTTCAACCGGAATTATTCCACGAAAAATCAGTCGAACCAGACGATGCGCACTATCGACCCCATGATGAGTGGGAAATGGGACTGATTAAAGAAATGGTGCGCCGGAGAAAACCACTTTTAGGGATCTGTCGGGGGCTTCAAGTATTAAACGTAGCTTTTGGTGGTAGTCTTTATCAAGACATTGCCACTGATTTACCCAAGTCTAACGTTCAACACGTGAAACACGACGATCCAAAGCATAATTTTCATGAGGTGCAAGTGAAAGCCAAAAGCCAGTTGGTCCATTCCGTTGGAAACCATCCGGTGGTGAACTCAATTCATCATCAGGCCCTAAAAAAGGTCGGAAATAGTTTGACCGTCATGGCCAAATCTCCTGACGGTGTCATCGAAGCGGTTGAAAATGATGATGCTAGTATCATGGGAATCCAGTGGCACCCAGAATTATTGTGGCAAAACGATCCAAAAGAGGAACAGTTGTTTTTGGACTTCTTTGAGCGAACCAGTAATCAATAAATAGCGAAAACCACCTTGATAGAAATATCAGGGTGGTTTCTTTGTTACTTGTTGTTTTCAAAGTATTCTTCATCGTGATTGGTGCTGTGACTGAGTTCGACCATCTTGCCGGTTTGATTGTAAACTAACCATTCGGCGAGGTTCACGACGTGGTCACCGATCCGTTCGAGCAATCGGATGACCATTAAGTAGCTTAGGGCCGCTTGCGCCGTCTTACTGTTCTTTTTCAGGGATTCAGTTACTAACTTTCTGGTGGAATGGTAATACTTGTCAATTGATTCATCCTGGTCAGCAATTTTCTTGGCTTCCGAGGCATTGCCCTCAAAGAAGGCCTCTAGTACCTGTTCTAACATTGAACGGACTTGTTCAGTCATTTCACTGATGACTTTTTCGACCGCCGGGATTCGTTCATGGCCCTTGGCGTTAATGGTTTCTCTCGCAATCGTATTGGCGTGATCGCCGATTCGTTCAATGTCGGTACTGGCCTTTAAAATACTGATAATTTGACGAAAATCACTGGCAACGGGTTGCTGGAGTGCGATCAGTTGTAAGGACTGTTTCTCTAAATCCATTTCTTCGTTGTTAATCTTGGGGTCCTCTGCAATGATTTTGCGTGCGAGGTCCTTATCATGATCAATGAAAGATTTGGTGGCTTGATAGATTTGTTCACTACTGTCAAATCCCATTTCCATGAAGTGTCCTTTAAGTTTCTTTAATTCATCATCAAATAATGCTCCCATAGTCATTCTCCTTATCCAAATTTTCCGTTGAGATAGTCACTTGTTTCTTGCTTATCAGGATTCATAAACATTTTTTTGGTTTTGCCTACTTCCACTAGTCGACCGTTCAGCATGAACGCCGTTTTGTCTGAGATCCGAGAAGCTTGTGACATGTTATGAGTCACGATGATGATCGTATACTTGTCCTTGATGTTTAGGAGGGTGTCCTCAATCATCTGACTCGAAATAGGGTCGAGCGCGCTCGTTGGTTCATCCAGTAAAATCACGTCTGGTTGAATGGCCAAGAGTCTAGCAATGCAGATTCGTTGTTGTTGTCCTCCAGAAAATGAAAGCGCACTTTTATGAAGTTTGTCCTTAACTTCATCCCAGATAGCCGCCTGCTTTAGAGATTCTTCAACGCGTTCGTCCAATAATTGCTTATCCTTAACGCCAGCTAATTTTAAGCCAAAGGTGACATTATCGTACACGGAAAAGGGGAAGGGATTGGGTTGCTGGAAAACCATTCCGACTTCTTTTCGGAGTTCCACGATGTCTTCTTTTGGACCATAAATATTGTGACCATTGAGCGTGAAGCTTCCCGTGATGGTAATGTTTGGAATAAGATCATTCATTCGGTTTAAACAACGGAGGTATGTCGACTTTCCGCATCCAGATGGTCCAATTAGGGCGGTAATCTCATTTTGTTTGAAGTTTAAATTAATGTCGTGCAACGCTTTTCGCTTTCCATAGTACAAATTGACGTTTTCAGTTTTGATAATCTCTTTTGGTTCCGTTTTAGTTGTCATTTACTTCTCCTTAACCGAAGTTGCCGGAAATGTAATCCTCAGTGGCTTTGACCTGTGGTCTGGTGAAAATGTCAGCTGTTTTAGCGTACTCCATGACGTGTCCAAGATGGAAGAAGGCGGTATAGTCACTGACTCTGGCAGCTTGTTGCATGTTATGGGTCACGATGATAATCGTATATTTTTTCTTTAACTCTAGAAGCGTTTCTTCAATCTTAGAGGTTGAAATGGGATCAAGAGCACTCGCTGGTTCGTCTAACAACAAGATGTCAGGTTGCATGGCGATTGAACGAGCGATACAGAGCCTTTGAGCCTGTCCACCAGATAATTCAAGGGCGCTTGTATCCAGCTTGTCTTTGACTTCGTCCCATAGTGCAGCGGCTTTTAGACTTTGTTCTACTCGTTGATCAAGTTCCTGTGGATCTTTTACGCCATGTTTTCTAAGCGCAAATTTAATGTTCTCACGAATGGTTTTGGCAAAGGGGTTGGGGTGTTGAAAGACCATGCCAATGTTTTTCCGAAGGACGTAGACGTTTAATTTTTTTTGGTTAATGTCTACGTCTCTGTACATGATTCTACCGGTAACGTTTGCCACACCATCATTCATTCGATTGAGACAGCGAAGGAAGGTTGATTTACCAGATCCCGAGGCTCCAATGAGGGCGGTGATCTTGAACCTTGAAAACGCCAGTGAAGCATCAAAGGTAGCTTGCTTTTTACCGTAGAAGACGTTCACGTCCTCGGTCTCAAGGGCCATTTCTCCTGGTGGTGTAATAATTTGATGGTGGTCTAAATCGTAATTTTGTTGAGCCATGTTTTAACCTCGCTTTTTTCTAGAAGTTCCAGTCATCTTGCGGTAAGCCCAGTTGCCTAAGAACCGAGACGACAGGTTAAAGACTAAGATAACAATAATAAGAACGGCAGAAGCGCCACTGGAAACAACGTGTGCGTCTGGAACAATTCCCTCGGTATTTAGTTTCCAGATATGAACTGCAAGGGTCTCAGCTGGACGCATGGGATTTAGGAAACTGCTGGGACTGAAAGGATTCCAGTTGGTGTAACTTACGATTGGGGCACTTTGACCAGCAGTATAAATCAAGGCGGCGGCTTCTCCAAAGATTCGACCAGAACTAAGGATGACACCGGTGATGATGCCCGGGATCGCGAGGGGTAGTACAACTCCAGTAATGGTTTTAAACTTGGAGAGTCCAAGCGATAACCCGGCTTCTCTTTGTAACTTTGGCACCTCTTCGATGGAATCTTCGACACTTCTGGTAAGGAGTGGCAGGTTGAAGATGGTTAAAGCAATCGCTCCTGACAGAATGGAGTAGTCAAGTTGAAACTTGATTACTAGCACCAAGTATCCAAACAGACCAACGACAATGGAAGGCAATGAACTTAGAACCTCAATGGCCGTTTTAACGAGCGTTGTGAGCCAGTTGTCCTTGGCATACTCTGCCAGGTAAATTCCGGCTCCAAGACTGATTGGCAGCGAGATGATGATCGTCAGTATTAGCAGGTAGACGGAATTAAAGAGCTGATCTCTAATTCCACCGCCGGCACTGATTGAACTGGACGTGGTGGTTAAAAACTTCCACGAGATATCGGGTAGACCGGTAATGAGGATGTAACCGAGTAGGAAGATTAAGATCAGAACTACGACTAAGACTAAGGCCCAGATGGTCCCAATGGCGAACTTATTAATTTTTTTGGCATTTATTTTCATTTTTTAAATGCACTCCTCTTTCCAATTAGTTTTACGATGACGTTGAATACTAGTGACATTACTAGTAAAACTAAGGCCAATGTCCATAAGGCGTTGTTAGGCAAGGTTCCCATGATGGTATTACCCATTTGGGTCGTCAGTTGACTGGTTAAAGTTGCAGTTGGACTTGTCAAGCTGGTTGGCATGAGGACTGCATTTCCGATGACCATCTGAACGGCTAGTGCTTCACCAAAGGCGCGCGCCATTCCGAAGATCATCGCGGTAAGGATTCCCGGAGTGGCAGCCCGTAAGACCACTTTGTACATCATTTGCCATTTAGTGGCTCCAAGTGAAAGGGCAGCACTCCGATAGTCACGTGGGACGGCCTTTAAGGCGTCCACTGACATTGAGGTGATGGTCGGAAGAACCATGACGAACAAAACGATGGTAGCTGGTAAAATCCCAGAACCGGTCCCGCCAAACGCCGTTCTAACGATGGGAATCAAGACCATTAAACCGATGAACCCATAAACAACGGATGGAATTCCAACGAGTAATTCGATTACTGGTTGCAGAATCTTTTGCCCTCGTTTGGGAGCGATTTCGGTCATGAAAAGAGCCATGGCAATCGCAAATGGGGTGGCAAGAATGGCGGATAGTAGGGTGACCGCAAATGAGGTGACGATCATTGGAAGTGCCCCAACTTCTGGTTTCCCATTTGGTCCCGTCTGACTTGGATTCCAGTCCCCCTTGGTGAAGAAATCGATGATACTGACGTGATCGGAAGTAAAGGTCGCCAGTCCTTTGGTGGTGATGAAGAAGAGGATGGTAATGACGAGGATGCCAATCAGGCCGATACATATGAGACTGATAAAATGACCAACCTTATCTTGATGAGTTTCTTTTGATGGTTTCAGTAATTTTTCTTTAATGTCATTCATATAAAAAACCACTTTCATAATTATTTAACCGCTTGAACTTGACCTTCAGCATTCTTTTCAAATTTCATGTTTTTAACTTGAATGTATCCGATCTGCTTGACTAATTTCTGTTGAACATGATCTGAAAGCATGTAATCAATAAATTTTTTGGTGGTTCCAGTGGGCTTGCCCTTGGTATACATGTGTTCATACGACCAGATTTTCCAATTGTTATGTTCTACGTTGGGGTCGGTTGGTTGCACCTTATCGATGGAAATACTTTGCGTTTTATTGTTTAAATATGGAAACGAGAGGTAACTAACCGCACCGGGAGTCGATGAGACAATCTGTTGCACCGTTCCGTTTGAGTCTTGTTGCTGAGCGTTGATGGCTTTTTTGCCCTTTAAAACGGATTGTTCAAAGGTCATCCGGGTTCCACTTCCTTCGACCCGGTTAATCACCACGATCTTGACGTTATTTCCGCCAACCTGTTTCCAGTTGGTGACTTTACCAGTGAAGATTTGTTCAAGTTGTTTCATTGAGAGATTTTTCACTCCCACTTTTTTATTGGCGACCGGGGCAATTCCAACAACGGCAACCTTATGATCAACTAAATCTTTAGCAGTAACACCTGGTTGTTGGGAAGCAAAGACATCTGAATTACCAACATTGACGGCTCCCTGTTGGATTTGGCTTAGGCCAGTTCCAGATCCACCACCCTGGACGTTAATGTTAACTTTCGGGTTACTAACCTGATACTCTCGACTCGCTTGCTCGACCAGTGGTTGAAGTGCCGTGGAGCCAACGGCGGTAATCTTATTACCGTTTTTGGCCTTGGTGGAAGATGATGATCCGCACGCGGCGAGTCCCAGCGCCAGCAGTCCACACGTTAATATCAATGCAACCTTTTTCTTTTTGCCTAATGACATGGCCGAAATCTCCTTTGGTTTAAATGGACATTATTTTGTTTACGAACCAAGTATATAAGGTGAATGTAAATGTTAAGTAAATTTTACGGTCTTTTTATGTAAATGTTTGGTAAAGCCAAAAAGAACCCCTTCAAGTGCTATTGAAAGGGTTCTTAAATAACGGTGTTATTAAAAACAAACTAAATGGACAGCCATGCCATCCATCCCGGGTAGAAGAAGTCGTAGAGGTTGTTACACAGCATGATGGCCTCTTGCTCGTTATACCGATGTTTCAAAATGTCACAAAAAGTAGCATAAAACGAGAACACGTGAAAATGCAGTTCCTGGTAGTTAAACTTAAAGCTAACAGGGATGATGTTACGTTCTTGCATGATCCCAATGGCGTTAGCAATTTTTTGGGTAAAGTATTTCGTTAGCATTTCGGCTAGATTGTCGTACTTCGATCCCTCTGATTTAAAAAGAATTAATTCCTTATACTTCGGATTAGCGTAAAGGGTGTGGATGATTGGATTCATATTCAAAATGTTTTGTTTCCACACCGTTTGAACGCTGGCTGGACTGATTTTAGCCATTCCCTGATTAAACTGATTCTCATATTCGTCTTTTAATTGCTTGATAAAGGGATTAAGAATTTCATCTAGAATCGCATCCTTTGATTCAAAGTGTTTGTAAAAGGAACCGGTTGTCCGGTTAGCGTTTCGGCAAATTTCACGAATCTTTGTCTTATCAAACCCGTTTTTTAAAAAGGCCTTAAACCCGGCCTCTAGTAATAGGGAATGGGTTTTATCCTGGTTACGAACGTTTGCCATGAAAATTCCTCCAGTGGATTGATTGCTCAATTTAAGATAACAGTGTTATATTAAGTGAGTATTATTTGCTTAATGATGGTCAACTTAACTTCGGATGATGTTTCAAAGGAGAAAAACAATGATAAAAAAGTTTAAGTTAAGTATAACAGCAATTTTAATCTTATTTTGTGTCATCGTGCTAGTTGGTTGTGGCAAAAAATCAGGAGATGAACGGGCCAACCATAAGCTGAGAGTGGTTACCTCAACTAATTTTTATGGTCAAATTGCGAAAAATGTTTTGGGAAATCAGGGGAGCGTTCAGCCGATTATTAAGGGAAGCGGTGACCCACACGATTTTGATCCTTCAACGAGTGATGCGAATCAAGTTGCAAGAGCAGACGTGGTTGTTGAAAATGGCATTGGATACGACGATTGGATGAAAAAGCTGGTAAAGAATGGAAGTGATCAGACGTCGGTTGTCAACGTTTCAAAGGTGATGAACCGAAAAGATGGAGATAACGAGCACATTTGGTATGATCCTGACACCGTTAGTAAGCTCGTCTACCGACTGGCAGACGTCTATAGTGAAAAACAACCGAATCACAAACGTTATTTTCATGATAATGCCAAGCGGTATTTAAAAGAATATGTACCAGTTAAGCAGCAGGCAGAAAAGGCACGAGATAATCTGAACGATCACCAGTTAAATCGCAAGGTCGACGTCAGTGAACCGGTTTTCGATGATGCCCTTCAGTACATGGGATACAAGGTAAATGACCCTGATTTTGCCAATGCGACCGAGAAAGAGGTTGATCCGTCACCTAAGAGTATTCAGAGCATCAGGGATGATATCACTCACCATCGGATTGCTTTCTTTGTTGATAACACGCAGGCTGACAGTAAAATGGTCAAGAACCTCGTCAAATTAGCTAAGGATCATGATGTGCCGGTTGTAAAATTGACCGAAACGATTCCTGAAGATAAAAACTACTTGGAGTGGATGGATAATGCCTATCAGCAGGTGGTCAAAATTCAAAATAATGAAATGAAAAACAAATAAAATGACATCCAAGCCCGTTAATGGTTTGGATGTCATTTATTATTGTTTATTTAATTTCGCTTCAAATTCATAACCAAAGCCACGGATCGTTTTGATTAAGACGGGCTCTTTGGGATTAGGTTCAATCTTGTCCCTTAGATGACTAATGTGCATTTCAAGCATGCGAGAAGATTGGTCAATGTAAAGATCGTTCCAAACGCCGTTTAGGATTTGTTCACGACTCAGGATTCGTTTGGGGTGAGTCAGAAAGTACTCTAAAAGCTTGAATTCCTTAGGCGTTAGTCGGAGCGAAGTACCGTTTTTGGTGGCAACCTTCTGATCTAAGTCAACGTCGATGTCAGAAAAGTGAAATCGTGGTTTGACCTTCTTATTTTTTTCCTGCTTTAGACTATTATTTTCGTCTTGGTAGAAACGGGCGCGATGTTTCATCCGGAGCATGACTTCGCCAGGGTTGTATGGTTGGATGATGTAGTCGTCGATGCCAACTTTAAATAATTGATCAACGATGCCCTCGTCCTTTTTTTCTCCCAGGGTGAGAATTGGAAGTGAGGCCGTTTGGCGGATTTTAGGGATAAGTTCGATCAACTTTTGAGCTGCAACGGTACTTAGGTCCCAAATAATGGCCTGTTCTTTGTACTTTTGAATGGATGATAGGAGGCTTGAAACATCGTATAAATCGTCGACAAAGTATCCATTGTCATTAAAAGTTTGGTTGAAACTAAGTGCTAATGATAATTTTTCAGTCACTAAAACAATGTGATTCATGGCACCATCCCGATTAAAAATCACGCTTCTTTTTCTTCACTCATTATACAGTTTTATGGCTTATAATCGTAACTTTAACGTTTTCACGTAACTAAGCTACTTAGAATCAGAATGTCGGTTCTCTTTTTCCTGTCGTTTTTTGGCGCGATGAAGACTCACTAAGACGGTAATGATGGTTACTACTACGAAAACGACCACCATCATTATGACGAGCCAGATAAACGTGCTTAAATCCATGACGTCCATTCCCTTCGTTAATGATTGGTTTTATTTTAACACGACCGAAAAGATTAAGTTTTAAGGAAATCACAAATTTATAACTTAATTGATTGTGATAAAATGACTAAGAAGGGGTTTGATGCATATCATGAATGATACAAACGACGCTAATACTACTAACTACTTAGATATCGTAAAAAGATTAGTTTTTGATGAAAAAATTGAATACTTGTTTTGGGGAGCCATGACCACCCTGGTTTACTTTGTCAGTCGATTCGTTTCGATGAAGATTTTTACCAGTGATTTTACCCCGGTCTTAATTGCCCAAGTTCTGTCGATTGCGTTTGCTTTTGTGGTGAACAAATACTTTGTTTTTAACAGTGGAACGCAGTCCAAGACACTTCAGGCTCAGATCGTTAACTTTGTTTCGGGACGATTGTTTGTTTTAGTCCTAGACTTTTTGATGACTTACGTAATGATCGATAAGTTTCCGCAATTTTTCATTAAGATTTTATTTTTAGATCACTTAAACTATTCGGCTTGGTTGTTCCAACTTCCCGTTGTTCACGGGTTGATTGGGAGTCCCATGTTGTTTAACAGTTTTATCTGTGTGGTTGGAACACAAATCATGGCCATTGTGATTAATTACTTTGTTTCTAAGTACTTTGCTTTTAAATAAAATCAAAAAAGCATCCACTTTTTCTAGGTGGGTGCTATTTGTTTGCGATGTAATCCAAAATCTTGAATAAATCGCGATGGTTCTGTTTTGAAATTGGGTGGTTAATGATGGTGTTTTTAGACTGACTTAAAACGGACCCAGTAAGGTAAGGGTAGTCGTTAATTGCCATTTCGGTGACGTTGTCGTGGTTGGGTTCAAGGTGAAACTGGAGGCCAACGAGGTTATCCTTTACAAATCCCTGATTAACGAGTTGATCACTTGAGTACAATAACGAGGCACCATCTGGAATCTGAAACGTTTCCTCATGCCAGTGGAGCACTTCTAGTTGGTTGGATAATCCGGAGATGAGTTTTGTTTTTAAGTAGACGGGAGCAAACCCAACTTCCTTAGTGTGCGAGTCAAAGACGGAAGCTCCTAGAACTTTGGCCATTTGTTGGGCACCAAAGCAGGCGCCAAAGACTGGTTTTCTTTGGCTAATCACCCGTTTGATTAGTTCTCGTTCGGATTTGATCCAGTTTGTGTCGTCGTTGACGCTCATTGGGCCGCCTAAGATTACTAACATGTCGGTTGTAGCAGCGTCTGGTAGCACCTTAAACTGGGAAGGATGATAAACGAACATCTGGTAATGGTTGTGATGAATCCAGTCGGAGATTGCTCCAGGTCCCTCATCAGAAGTGTGTTGCAAAATACTTACTCTCATTATTGTTGTTCCTCTTGAATTGACCGTGATAATAAAAAAATAATGCCAAGTGGCATTATTTTAGTAAATTACATCATTCCGCCTTGCATACCGATCATGGCCGCAATGGCTGCGACGATCATCTTGAACAATCCCATTACGATGAATGCAACGATGATTCCAAAGGCAATTGTGAATGCCATTTGCATTGATGATTTCCAGGCTGCCTTGTCTCTACCACCGAGGAACTTGTAGAACAACCATGCTAGAGCGATTAGAATGATCAAAATCACAACTAATGCAACAATTGAAATGATTAAACTTTCTGTACCCATTAATTTTCACCTCACAAACATAAGATTATATATATTTAGCATGAACTTTTAGGGTTAAATGTGCAAACATATTACTTAATTTTGAAGGAATCTATAAGAATCTTAAAATATACTTACGGTAAGTCATTTTAGTAACTTTTTGGTGTCGACGGTGCTATCTTAGCAGTTGAAACATCATAAAAATATCAAGGGAGCTCTTCAAAGATGAAAATGAAGAAAACATTATTTACGTTAGCTGCCGTAGCTAGTGTGGGATTGGTACTTACTGGTTGTGGAGAAAGCAAGAGTAGTTCTAAGTCCAGTTCGTCATCAAATATGTCGAGTAGCAGTAGCGAAAAAACAATGAGTAAAAAAGACATGAAGGAAACCAAGGGCGATAAGTCAATGGACATGAATATGCCAATGAAACATAAGATGAATCTTCCCACTGACTTAGCTGCCGCTAAAAATCCTAAGTTTAAGGTTGGTTCTGAAGTTAAACTATCAGCTAACCACATGAAAGGGATGAAAGGTGCTAAGGCTAAAGTTACCGGAGCATATGATTCACCACTTTATGTCATCGATTACGAACCAACCGATGGTAAGGCTGAAGTTAAAAATCATGAGTTCGTTACAAAAGACCAACTTAAGGCTGATAAACAAGGTGCTACCTTGAAAAAGGGCGAAAAAGTCACCGTTGAAGCTGACCACATGCCCGGCATGAAGGGCGCTAAGGGGAAGATTGTTAAAGTTTGTGACGGTCCTGCCTATGCTGTAACATTCAAACCAACTAATGGTGGCAAAGAATACGTTAACCATCAGTGGGTCAGCCAAACTGAAATGAAAAAATGCTAATTTAAATTAGTTCAAAAATACTAGGATATTGTCCTAGTATTTTTTTGTTTTTCAAGTAATACTTAATATTAATGTTTAAATTATTTAGAAGTGTAAATTTTTAGGGAGTGGTAGTGAGTGGAAAATAATATTTTGAGGGTGCCATTCGTTTTTTTGCAATTAATTGACGAAGAAAAGTGCATAGGTGAACAACCAGTTGCCTTCTTAAGATTTGATGAGAAAGGTAAACATTATGATGACTTTTCTAATGGGAAATTCTTCTTTAGTGACCTATACAAATTTCATAATGAGTCTAAAATGCGTGATGGGCAAGGAGACGTGCTTGAAGGAATTAGAATTTCCAATTTTCATCCGAAATCAGAAACAGTAAATTGTTATGAACCAACCCATAATTTTTTTAAAATATTATCATTAACAGTAATAACAAATGATGATTTGGTTGTTCCCGGTAAGTTTACTGGCAAAGAAAGTGAATTAACAAGTGAATTTAAAAAAGACATCTTAGATTCTTCAATGAATAAGGGAAGAAATGCAACTTTTATATCTGTTAGGGATATGGAAATTTTATTAAAAGGTATGATAAAAGATTTAAAAAATAAGAATCTGTATTTAAGCTTTAAGCCCATAAAATACTGTGATAATCTTTTTTATAAAGACATGTCACAACATGTATCTGGTAATGGAATATCGTCAAACACTGATGTTATGGAGAAAAGATTATTTGTTAAAACTGAAAGATTTAAGTATCAACGAGAAGCCAGAATTGTTTTGAAAGGTCATGATGTAGAAAAATTTAGAATGCCATATGATGTTAGTAAATTTCTTCCTAGTAAGAATTCCCTAGGTAAATTTGTTTTTGATGAAAAAGGCACAGCTAATTCCCGTAATAATAACTAATTTGATATATTTTTATCTTTTTATAATTTATAAATTAAATAACGATTAGATGAAGTTGTAACCGATGGCACCAATGAGACCAATAATCGCAGCAATTAAATACCACTTAGTCTTCTTGTTTTTGCCAAACATGCCCCATAAGAGTTCATCAATAAAAACGATTAAGACCGTGATTAGTAAAATATTGAAGTGGGCGAACATGATGGCAATTACCAGGGCAATGCCACAGATAAGATCGTTAATGTTTCGTAGAACCTTGCGTTTGTTTTTCATTTTTTCTCCATTAATAGTAGTTTGAAGTTTAATCAGTGATACTAATCATATTACTTCAAATGAGTTTTAGATAACATCACCTGAAACCAAAAAAATTCCTTAGCCCATCCAAGCTAAGGAATTTCTTATAGGTACTGTGATTTTTTGAGTGCTTCTTGAAGAGCTTTAGGACAAACGTTAATGGTTTCGGTGACCTTTAAGTGGTTGTTACTAGCGGCCTCCACGATTTTGGCAATGTCATTAACAGCCATTTTACCCTCTAGGGCATAAGCAATGTGGACAGCAAATTCGTAAAAGTTATGAGAATCCTGCATCTCCATTTGCACGGTATTGTATAGTTTTTGATCATTTATAAAAACATCGTTTCCAGTACAATGAATCATAAGCACGCCTCCTTTATTATCTTATAATAATTATAATTAAATAAGTTGAATAATCAAATAATGGGATTATAGTTCATCAAAATTCACGAACACTGAGGGAATTGGTGAACGGGAATTGTTGAGTGACCGATATCCCGTGCCGCAATTAATTGATTTTTTTATTTATGTGCCTTAGCCCTTTGATTGAGCTAATCAGTATGTGATAATGTAAACGTAAGAAAATCTTAATATTTATTTAATTGGAGGAACTAATATGAATGAATGCCCTAATTGTCATTTTAATAACAAGCCAGGCGCAAAGTTTTGTGTCAAGTGTGGAACTAAGTTGACTGGCAACAGTCAAACAAGCAGTAACAAGGTACATAATGAAACAAAAAAGCAGCAACAGCCCCGTAATTCGCAGGCTGACGTTTCTAACGGATTAACCAGCGTGTTTAATTATTTCATTGAATCAATTAAACATCCAGTCAAATATGAGGCTGCTAGTGAGAAGTATCTGGGATATATCTCGCTTGGAATCTTCGCCGTTTTGACCTGGTTAGTTTCGTTTATTTTAGCAATGAGAATGAAGAGTGGACTGGCCTCTGAATCAGTTCCATACTCACTTATTCATAAGATGGATGGCGTCATTAACACAAGTGTTATGGGACTAGGACTGATTATTGCCGTAATCGGTCTGTTAGCTTGGATTTTAGGCTACGTCGGTGTTCACTTTGTCATGAACAACAATATGAGCCTTAGTGATTATACGAATGAGTACGGTAAATTTTTAAACGTTGGAATTATTTTACTGTTAGTGGGTTTGCTTCTATCAGCCGTCATGCCCGCTGGAATTTTATTTTTAATTGGTCTCTACGTGGTCGACTTGGCCATCACCATTTCGGGTTGGGCGTTAATTTATGAAATGCTCTTTTCTAAGAATTTTGGGTCGATTGATAGTTTCTATGTTTTATTGATTGTAACGGTTATCGTGGCAATCATTTCCGCTGTCCTAGTAGCTATTTTGGGTAATAGCCTGGGCTCTCAACTTCAAACGCTGACTCAAGAGATCATTAACAACTTTGCTGCTAACTTTGGGCAGGGATACTAGGAGGAGTCAAAATGAGTGAAGAAGCGTCTTTTTGTCCCAATTGTGGACACCGAATTAATGCAAATGATGAGTTCTGCCCCAATTGTGGGTATAAATTAACTCCTAATGGATCACCAAAAAGTCAAGCAGGACCAAGTCGCAAGACATCAGGGAGTCGGCCCCTGCGTCAGACAAGTAACGTTAATCGTCCGCAAAAACAAAAGAAGATGAAACCACTTACTAAAGTGATTTGGGTGATTGTGGTGGTCTTGGTAGTGGTACTTATCGGTGGTTACTTCTTTGGAAAGAATTACTATTCAAAAGCTAATCAAGTCGACCGAGTCATCTCAGCAATTAAGAATGATCAGGAAAAGAATTTAGCCAATGTGTCGGAAACAAACGACCCGAACTTTAAGATTAGTGGGAAAGCGATGAAGCCAACCATTAATTATTATGCTAGTAATAAGGACCAGTTATCAAAGCTTAGGAGTCAGTTCATGCGCGATAACGATAATCCGGTGACCGACAACCTGCAGTTTAAGCAGGAGGGTAACACCTGGTTAGTTTTCCCTAAGTATAAACTGATGGTCAAACCCGTTTATTCTAGTATTTCCACTAACCTGAATGGCGTCTCGTTGAGTGTGAACGGCAAGCAAATTACCAGCAACATGGGAAGTCAAAAGGCTAAGAAGATTGGGCCACTTGCACCGGGTCTTTATAACATCACCACTGCTGGAAAAGTCAATGGCCGTGAATTGCACAATAATGGTCAATTCGACTGGATTGATGGTGCCAGTTCAGCGTCCTTACCACTTCGAATTATCACCTTTACAGTGAAGGGGCAACCAGGATCAGACGTGTTGATTCAAAACAAGAAGGTTGGAACGATTGGTGACAATGGGAGCTTTAAGCTTTCTGACTACCCATTTAGTACGAACATGAACGTTCAAGTTCAGATGAAGGGCAAGTCCGGTAAATTAATTCAGAGTAAACCCTATAATTTAAAAGACAGTGATAATAACAACACGATTGAACCGAAGTTTGATGGGATTGCCACGAAAGATCAGGCTGATCAGGTCTTGAATCCGCTCTGGACTCAGGTGAGTGGTGCCGGTAACGACGTTGATATTTCCCATTTCTTTGACGGTGGAAATGGTAGTCCCGCTTGTCAGGATATGCTTAAGATGGTCAAAAGTTATAATGACAACGATAAAATTGAGTCATTTGAAACTAGTGAAAGGACCGAATCGGTAGCACCTTATGATAGTGGGGAGACGCAAGTCACTTATCAGGTTGATTATACTTTCGATAACAATGACGACGATGACAATAGTTCGGTTCGTCATCAGACGTTTGAATACAATGCCATCTTGGTCAAAAATCCTGGCAGTGATGATTCTGATGATCTTCCGTTTATTATCAAGAGTAACCAGTCAGTTAAGAAAGTATCGGATAGTACCGATAACGATTAATAGTAATTTAGAAAAGAAACGAGCATTCTGTGCTACGTTTCTTTTTGTTTGGTGTATGTTATGATTTCCTCAATATTATAAAAGGATGGAAATTAGATTGGCAGAAAAATGTAAATCACATAAATTCTTGGCCTTTTTACTCGTGTTGGAAATTATCATCGTGATTGTGGTCGGAGTTTCCGGGACAAAGTATTATTCAAAAAAAGCCAGTGGTGACCGCTTGGTGAATGCTCTGCGTAATCACGAACAAAAGCAGGTGATTGCTGGAATCAAAATTGACGGGCAAACGGGTACTCCAAGTGAAGAGGCCCTTCAACCCCTTGTTAACGATTTCGATCAAAATTCCGAAGCAGTTAATCGGCTCAAGATGCAGATTAACGGTGAAAAAGTGGCTGAAAGCAACTTGGTTTATAAACAAACGGGGAAGAATTTCCTGGTATTTCCACGTTATCAACTGGTAGTTAAACCAATTGATCCTAAAATTAAGACCAATCTTTCAGAAGCCAACGTGACAATTGATGGAAACAAAGCAGGTAAAACGGATGGCAATGGGGAGTTGAACGTGAAGTCACTCATCCCGGGAGTTCATCAGATTGAGGCGACTGCCATGGCTGGTGGTAAACAGCTTAAGACTTCCGGTCAGTTTAGTCTGATGAAGTCATCTGATACGGCGCACCTGACGTTTAACGTGGTTTCGTTTGGGCTTCAAAGTGTCCCAAACGCCATCGTCTACGTTGACAATCATCCGGTTGCTCAAATTGGTGAAAACGGCAAGGCGAAGGTCAATAATTTACCCATTGGTGATGATTCATCAATCTGGGCCACTCTGAGTGTTGACGGCAAACCAATGAAAAGTGATGTTCAGTACCTCGGGATGAAGAATAATCACTCTGAGATCAAACTCCCGTTTAAAAAGCTCGTTGATAAAAAGGCAGCAACTGGTCTGCTTAAAGCCGTGTGGGAGCCACTGAACCATGACGTTTTTGACGAAAAGTCAGCTGATCAAGTTCATTACGACCAAAACTTTGTTGGAGGAAAAAGTAACCCAGCCTATAATCAGATGATTACGATTGCGAAAAAGGATCATGAACCAGATGTTAAAGATCTTCAAATTAAGGTAAACGTTAAAAAGGTTACAAGTACTGATGAAAGGAAAGCCACCGTTGACTTTGCGGTTCAAACTGATTCAATCAATGATCAGGGTCAAAAAGCGTCAAAAACGACCAATTATCGGGCTGATGTTAAACAAGATGTTAATAATCAACTCAAACTTAAAGGGCTGGATGAGGTTAAATAAAAAAGGAGGCCAATTATGGCTCCTTTTAGTTGACGTTTGCTTTAATAAATTTGGCAATGATTTCGGCCATCATTTTGTAAGTAGTCGAATTAGGGTGAAGACGATGGTCATGCAGTCTTGTTCTATAATTATCGTCGTCGACAATGGTCGGTTCCACCTTACGCCAGTTTAGGTATGGAATGTTATTTTGGCGGTATACGGTGGTTAAGCCGCAAAGGAGCTGCCCAAACGTGTAGTGGGCAAGTCCCTCAATGTTGTAGTTATCGGTGCCACCATCGAAGCGGTTCAATGGAAGGATTCCCAGAATTTGAATGGACGGATTTTCGATCTTGATTTGCTGGATGTTTTCATTTAACATCCTTTTAACGACTTCTAAAGTATCGTAGCGGTGGGCAAAATCGTTGGTACCATAAAAGATCGTGGCGATGTCGTAGTCACCAAAATTGTTGTGGTTAACCTGATAGGTTAAGTCCAGCTCACAATTTCCGGTAATGGTACCGGCATTCTGGCCCGCGTTTTTGATGAAGTTAAATGGTAAAATTTGACCTAAATAATAGGGCCAATTGTGCACTAAATCTTTTTCTCCGTCAAAACCACGAGTTAACGAGTCACCTAATAATATGATGTTGTCTTCATTAATTGATTTCATTTTTTAAACCTCGGTTGTGAATTGTGATACTATCATTTTACTGCTAAGTCAATTGACATGGGCATTTTATTATTGCATTATAGAATATAATTAAATTTTATTAAGTCGCATGGGAGATGAAAACGTGAGTTATAAAAGGGTAATTGTTGTGGATTTAGCATCACTCGGATTACGCTCGGACAATGAAGCAGAACAACTTAACGCTTCAAGCGATAACATCCTTTCACACGTTTTGAATCAATCCTCAAAGTCAGATTTACCATCGCTTCGGCGGTTGGGCCTTTTTAACATCTTTTTTGATGGGGAGCGTTCTTCATCAGATGAAGTCAATCCCGAGGGCGCTTACGGATTAGTTCGAACTAATTCCGTTGTTAATCGACCCGCATCCGGACTGCGAGAAATGTTTGATTGTGCCGTTAATTCACGTGTGTCAAGCGTCTTTGAAGAGGTTTATAAAGCGGAAAAGAGTTCCGTGATCATTTCCCGGTTTGTGGAATATCTTCAGGTTCAGGACTTTTCCAGACGGATTCAGGTACCCGATAATACCTCTGCTTTTGTTGAATTAAATCATCAGCTGGAAAAGGTTCGGAGCGGTTTTATTTACGTTCAAGTTCCAGATCTTCAGACCTCCGCTATGGAGGGTGATTTGGATCAATTTTCATCGGAACTGAAGAAAGTTGATGTCATGTTATCAGAACTGATGGATTCTTTAGAGGATGATGACTTGTTGATTGTTACCTCAAGTCGAGTTGGTGATTCACAAACCCAGGATGGATTATCGACTTACAAGATTTTACCAGTAATGTTGTATGATAACCAATCAACTGATCGCCACATTGAAGATGTTAATAAAGTAAGTGTGATTGGCGGAACGGTTCTAGATGGATTAGGAATCCTTGATCGAGTAAAACGACCATCAATAAGTTTACTTCCATACTTAAAAAAAGAGACAGCTTAGGCCGTCTCTTTTTTGATTGCTTTTAAGCTGAAGCAGCTAATTCAATTATGCGTGTGGTAAACTTGACTAATAACGACGGATTTAAAACGGAGGGATATTATGCAAAAAATTATTATGGACATGGACCCAGGAATTGACGATGCAGCAGCTTTGTCAGTGGCACTCAATGAGCCAAAATTGGGTGTGGACTTGGTGACCACCGTCGCTGGAAACGTAACGGTTGATAAAACGACGATTAATGCCCTTAAAATTATTAATTTTTTTCATGATGGTGAGCGGGTCAAAGTCGCTAGTGGGGCCGCAAATCCCTTAATAAAGCCGTTTGAAGATGCAGCTCGGATTCATGGTGAATCTGGGATGCGCGGTTATGATTTTACGGGTGAACTGCCAGAGCCATTGAAAATGACCGCGGTGAAAGCCCTTCATGACCACATTATGGACAGTGAAGAACCAGTCACGTTGGTCGCAACGGGATCTTATACCAACGTTGCTCTCCTACTGTCTGAATATCCAGAAGTAAAAGCCAAGTTAGAGCGGATTGTTGCCATGGGCGGAGCACTTGGACGTGGTAACATGACCAGTGCTGCTGAATTTAATGTCTTTACTGACCCTGATGCGGCCAAAATAATGTATCAAAGTGGTGTTTCAATTGTGATGATTGGACTTGATGTGACCAAGAAGGCTCTTCTTACTAACGAAACTTTAGCTGAAATTAAGAAAATGAATCGAGCGGGAGAGATGCTCTCTGCCATTATCACTAGTGATGGGGATCAAAGTAATGCAGGCGTGGCCATGCACGATGTTAATACGATTTTCTACCTGTTACACCCAGAATTACTTACTACGGAAGAGATGTGGATTGATATTCAAACTAGTGGACCCGCCAATGGCGCCACCGTTGGTGATATTCGTGGTGCTTATCATCATGGTCAAACCAATGCTAAGGTTGCCGTTGACATTGACGCCCAAGCGTTTAATGACTGGTTTAAGTCTGAAGTTCAAAAGATGCCAGATTAAACGGAACGGGGTAAATTTCTCGGTGACTTTTTTCCTTTTTTTGGTAACGAAATCTTTAAATTTTCGTTATAATGAGTGAAGGGTCTAATTTAAATTGGTTTAACTTTAATTAGTTTCCAATTGTTTGTTTTACATAGGAGAAGTAAATGAATCCAGAACAGTTTAAAGCGGCATTGTTAAAGCACGATATCTCACTATCGGACTTTCAGGTAGAACAGTTTAAGAAGTACTACGAACTCTTAGTGTCCTATAATCAAAAGGTGAATTTGACGACCATCGTTGAACGTGACGACGTGTATCTAAAGCACTTTTATGATTCACTTACTCCCGTTTTTTACATACCAGAGCTTAAAAAGCCAAGGTCAATTGTAGACGTTGGTGCGGGAGCAGGGTTTCCGTCAATCCCACTTAAGATTATTAACCCCGATTTAGAGGTCACCATCGTGGACTCACTTAATAAGCGGATTGTTTTTTTGAAACAACTAGTTAGTGAACTGGGATTGACTGACATGCGCCTTGTTCATGCTCGTGCCGAGGAATTTGGTGGAAAGCGGTCGAAGGATCGCGAACAATTTGATTTTGCGACAGCACGAGCACTAGCGCGGTTGAGTGTGATGTCTGAGTTGTGCCTCCCACTGGTTAAGATCGGTGGTAAGTTAATTGCGTTAAAGGCCGCTAGGGCTCCTGAAGAACTGAAGGGAGCTCAGAAGGCAATTACAACTTTAGGTGGTAAGGTCGAAAGTGACTTTGAGTTTAAATTACCGGAAAACGATGAAGTAAGAAATATAATTGTCATTGATAAAGTCACCAAGACACCAAAGAAGTATCCAAGAAAAGCTGGAACTCCAAATAAGGATCCGATCAAGTAAGAAGGAGGGAACAACATGGGAACCGTTATATCGCTTGCAAATCAAAAGGGTGGCGTTGGTAAGACCACGACTGCTGTTAATCTGGGGGCTGACCTAGCCACAAAGGGCAAGAAAGTCCTGCTGGTTGATGCCGATGCCCAGGGAAATGCCACTAGTGGCGTTGGTCTTAGTAAGCAAAAAATTAATAAAGATATTTATGATGTTTTAGTTAATGAAGAGCCGATCGAAGACGTTATTCTACATTCAGCTCATCAAAATCTCGATATTGTTCCTGCTACCATTCAATTATCTGGAGCAGAGATTGAGTTGACCCCCATGATGGCGCGTGAGACTCGATTGAAAACGGCACTTGAGAGTGTCTCTGACAAGTACGATTACATTTTAATTGATTGCCCACCTTCTTTAGGATTAATCACGATTAACGCTTTTACTGCCAGTGATTCGATTTTGATCCCGGTTCAGTCTGAGTATTACGCCTTAGAGGGACTGAGCCAATTACTTAATACCATTGGTTTGGTACAGAAACACTTTAATCCCAACCTCAAGATTGAGGGAGTGTTATTGACTATGTTTGATTCCCGTACTAATCTTGGAGCACAAGTCAATGGTGAGGTTAGAAAGTTTTTTAAGGATAAGGTGTACACCACCGTCATCCCCAGAAACGTTCGCTTATCGGAAGCTCCCAGTCATGGACTGCCGATCATTGACTATGATGCCAAATCAAAAGGCGCCAAAGTATACATGGAATTGACAAAGGAAGTGTTAGCTGCCCATGACCAACAAAAATAGTAAGGGATTAGGACGTGGAATTGAAGCATTGTTTAAGGACAATGACGTTAATAGTAATGACGAAGCAGTTGTTGATCTTGACCTAACCGAAATTTCGCCTAATCCTTATCAACCAAGAAAGAAATTTGATCAGAAGGCTCTTGACGATTTAACCCAGTCCATTAAAGAATCAGGAGTTTTTCAGCCAATTATTGTGCGCCACGATGTTGATAATCATAATTACCAGATTATTGCTGGTGAACGTCGATTTCGGGCATCTAAAGCTGCTGGGGAAGCCAAAATTCCGGCAATCATTCGTGATGCTACCGAAGAGCAAATGATGGAAATCGCTGTAATGGAAAACTTGCAGCGTGAGGACCTTAATCCACTAGAAGAAGCTCAAGCGTACGATACTTTAATGACGAAACTGAATTTAACGCAAGCACAAGTTTCAGAACGCTTAGGCAAGAGCCGCCCTTACATTGCCAATTATCTTCGTTTGCTGGGGTTGCCACAATCCGTTAAGGATATGCTGCAAAAAAAGCAACTTTCAATGGGGCAGGCCCGGGCCCTTTTATCAGTCAAAGAAAAATCACAACTTTTGAATTTAGCTGCTAAGGCTAAGGATGAAACCCTCACGGTTAGACAGTTAGAAAAGTTAATTGCTAAGGCTAATAAGGCTCACTCAACCAAGAGTAAACGACCAGTGAAAAAGTCCAAGTCTCCCTACATTAAGGAGAGCGAGGACCAGCTTCAAGATAAATTTGGAACTAAAGTTTTGATTAATGAGACCAATTCTAAGCTTGGTAAGGGACAAATCCAGATTGATTATATGTCAAATGAAGATTTGAACCGAATTTTAGACCTATTGGATATTCATCTCGACTAGGGAGGATATTTTTATGTATGGAATGCATGATATCGTTGCAATGAAGAAACAGCATCCCTGTGGCACCAATCGATGGGAAATCATTCGAATGGGAGCTGACATTAAGGTTCAGTGCATGGGATGTGGTCACATTGTGATGATCAGTCGACGACAATTTGAGAAACGTTTGAAGAAAATACTAGAAAAACACGAAGAAATTAACTAAAAGAGGTAAGCAGGATGTCTTTAACAGCGGGAATCGTTGGGTTGCCGAACGTTGGTAAGTCAACACTTTTTAATGCCATTACTAAAGCTGGTGCTGAAATGGCTAACTATCCTTTCGCAACGATTGATCCAAACGTAGGAATGGTGGAAGTGCCAGACAAGCGGTTAGACCGGATTCAGGAGTTAATACCAGCTAAAAAGGTGGTACCAACTACTTTTGAATTTACCGACATTGCGGGGATTGTAAAGGGTGCTAGTAAAGGTGAAGGACTTGGAAACAAGTTTCTTGAAAACATTCGTCAAGTGGACGCCATTGTCCACGTGGTGCGGGCCTTTGATGATGACAATATCACCTCAGTTACTGGAACCGTTGACCCCATTGGCGATATTGAAACGATCAACGTCGAACTTGGAATTGCTGATTTAGATGCCGTTGATAAACGAATCGGCAAAGTTCAAAGAGCAGCAAAAGGCTCGGACGAAGCCAAGGAAGAACTGGATGTTTTAAACAAGATTAAACCGGTGCTTGAAGATGGTGGTGCTGTTCGGGATATTGATTTTGATGAAGACGAGCAGAAAATCGTTAAGGGATTGTTTCTTTTAACTTCAAAGCCCGTTTTGTATGTCGCTAACATCAGTGAAGAATCGATGGCTGATCCAGAAAGTGACAAGTACTTCAAACTAGTTAAGGACTATGCTCAAAAGCATGGAGCCCAGGCAATTGGGATTGCGGCTGAAACTGAGCAGGAAATTGCTGAACTAGGTGATGATGACAAAGCTGACTTTCTTGAGGCTGAAGGAGTTAGTGAACCCGGTCTAAATAAGTTAATTCGGGCTTCATACAAATTGCTTGGACTGGAAACCTTCTTTACTGCAGGTGGCAAAGAGACCAAAGCCTGGACCTTCAAGAAGGGCACTAAAGCACCTCAAGCCGCCGGAATTATCCATTCTGATTTTGAACGGGGCTTCATTCGAGCTGAAATTATGTCCTTTGAAGACCTGGATAAATACGGGAGTGAAAATGCCGTTAAAGAGGCTGGAAAATTGCGGGTTGAAGGTAAGGATTACGTCATGCAGGATGGTGACATTGCCGAATTTAGGTTCAACGTCTAGGAGGAAATTATGAGCGAGGAAGATAATCGAAAACGAAATGCTAAAGCAAAACAGCATCAACATCACTCAAACACTAAGATTGCTGAACGAGAACAATTTGATCACGTTGGTTTGACCAAGAGAAATGCTGAATATATGTATAAGTTTAAGCAGGAACTTTCGGAAACCAAATTGGAACCAGAAAAGCAAGCTGCTCAGATCAGTACGATGGTAAACGAACTAAAAAAGGCTCAAAAGAGTGGGATTACCGCAAAGAATCTGTATGGAACGGTTGCTCAAAAAGTGCAGGTTACGGTTCACCCGCCAAAGAAACCCCAAAAGATGACACCCATCACCTACGTGATTGATGCCACGTACAACTTTTTGTGGTTTTTGGTCCTGTTCTGTTTCTTGTACGCTGCCATGTTCTTCATTAATTCCTCGCAAGCATCAAAAGGTGGTGTAATGGGGATTACTGGAATCTTCGTTTCCTCAATTGTTGCTGGTGCAGGGATGCCACTTATGACCAACTTGTTTGCTCCGGGAGTAAAACATAAATATAATGGCATCATTCGAGCTTTGATGATGGTTCTATTGTTCGCAATTTGGATGCTAGTCTTCTTTGGTGGAACGTATATTCCGAGAGTGGTCAACCCGATTACCAGTCCGATTGTTGACGCAGTGATTGGTGTGATTGGAATTGCGGGAATTTTGTACATGCGTCATCGTTTCCCAATTACCAATGGACTATTTACCGGGAACCGAAATTAATTAATGAATCGTGGATCAACTGATCTACGATTTTTTTGATGTGAAAGTTTAAATGTTTATAATATTAAAACAATTTTGGTTAATCTCTGTTTTCAATCTGATAAACTGAAAGAAAATAGTGAATTCGAGGTAATTAAAATGAAAATTTTAGTTGTTGATGACGATAAAGAAATCGCACAATTATTAGAAATCTACATTAAAAACGAAGGTTACGAACCAATCTCAGCCTATAACGGTAGTGATGCATTATCACTTTTGCGCACTGAGCCAGACATTGGCTTGGTAATTTTAGACATCATGATGCCGGAAATGAGTGGGATTGATGTTATTAAAGAAATCCGTAAAGACTCCCAGATTCCGATCATTGTGTTGTCCGCCAAAACGGCTGATATGGATAAAATTCAGGGATTGGTTTCTGGAGCTGATGATTACGTCACCAAGCCATTTAACCCATTGGAAATCATGGCACGGGTTCGTTCCCTGCTTAGAAGAAGTCAAAACGATGTCACTAAGGACAAGCCTGACATTTTAAACGTGGGTCCACTGACTATCAATAAGGATTCACACGAAGTTAAGACGGAAGACGGCAAAGAAATCCAGTTAACCGCTCTGGAGTTTGGTATTTTGTACCTTCTTGCCAGCCATCCTAACCGGGTCTTTTCAGCTGATGAGATTTTTGAGCGCGTTTGGAAACAAGAAAGTATCATTTCAGCTAAAACCGTCATGGTCCACGTCAGTCATTTACGTGACAAGATTGAAGAAGCCACTGGCGGTGAAAAAGTGATTCAAACCGTTTGGGGCGTCGGCTACAAAGTGGAAGCATAAATAATAAGAGGAATCTTGAGTTTGAAATTAACGACGAAAGAAAAAACTGAATTATTTGTTGAAGGAGTAGTTACTTTAATATTATTACTCCTTTTAAACTTGGCGATTACCGTGATTATCACTGAATCAATCGAGAGTAACCCGGGTCTAAGGGACGGAATCTTCATCATTAAGCAGTCGGTGACCTTTGGCCCGATGCATTTTCGACTACTTAGCTGGGAGAATCTCTTCATCATTGCTATGGGCGTGATCGATGTCATTATTATTTACTGGCGGTTGATTCGGCGCTATCATCAAATGCAACTCCGCCACATTATTTCGGAATTGCATTACATTGCGAACGGGCATTTTGACCATCGAATTCCCTTTGAATTAAAGGGAGATACTGAGCGGGTCATTCAAAGTATCAACGCGCTTGTTGATAGTGTCATTGAATCCATGAATGATGAGCGAGAGGTGGAAGCTTCAAAGGACAAATTGGTCACTAGCGTTAGTCATGATTTAAGAACGCCACTAACTTCAATTCTGGGATACCTTGGTCTCATTGAAGACGGTCAGTATCAAAATGAAGACGACATTTTAAAGTATTCACATATTGCTTATTTAAAGGCGCAACAAATGAAACAATTAGTGGATCGGCTTTTTGAGTATGCTAAGGCGGGCGACAAGTCTAAGCCTTCGCAAAAAATTGATAACATTGATGTGAATGCGCTATTAGAGCAGCTTCAGACCTCATTTAAACTTGATGCATCTAAGCACAAGATGACGATTGAAATGAAGTCACTCAAGCATGATATTTCGATCAAAGCCAATGCGGAGTCGTTAGGTCGGGTATTTAATAATCTGATTTCGAATGCTTTTAAGTATGGAAAGGGTGGACGTCATATCTATCTTTCTGCTAAGCCATTTAGTAGTGAAGGAGTTGAAATTATCGTTTCAAACGATGGCGAACAGATCCCTAAAGGGTCACTAGATCACATCTTTGATCGTTTTTACCGGGTTGAGGAGTCACGAAACACCAAAACTGGTGGAACTGGCCTAGGACTTGCCATTGTTCGTGAGATTGTCACCAATCAGGGAGGTTATATTAACGTTTCTTCAACGAAAAAATTAACCGCGTTTAAAATTTACCTTCCGTTAGATGTTAAGCATCCATTACGGAAAGATAAACATGTGATAGGAGAGAAAAATGCAAACCAAGAAAAGTAATCATAGTGGTCATCAATTTCTCGTTTCATTTTTAATCATGACGTTAGCGCTCGTTTTAATGATTCCAGAGACCTTGGCAAAGGCTAACTCGAACGAAATCGATAGTAAAGCTGCCATTGCAGTGGACGCTAAATCAGGACAGATTATTTATCAAAAAAACGCTGCTAGAAACTTACCGGCAGCCTCGATGAGTAAGTTACTCACCGCATACATAGTTCAAAAACGAGTTCATGATCATCAATTGAAATGGGACACTAAGGTGGATATTTCACCTGCAGTTGCCAAATTAAGTACCAAAAAAGGGTTCACCAACGTTAAATTAGAGGCCCATAAGAAATACACGGTAAGGGAGCTATATTCAACGGCCCTAATTGGTTCAGCTAACGCGAGTGCGATGGCGCTTGGTGATAAAATCTCTGGTAACAGTGAGAATTTTGCCAAAACCATGCGAGTAACTGCCAAAGAATTGGGAATTAAAGACGCCAAATTCTATAATGCCTGTGGTCTGACTAACAAACAGGTTGCACCGATGAATTTACCAAGGGTGACTGGTGATTCTGAAAATGAGATGTCAGCAAAAGACACGGCAATTATCTCTTCCAAAATTATTTCGCAGTATCCTGATGTTCTAAAAACCACTAAGAAAACGCAGTATACCTTTGGTGATACTGATAAGAAACCGCAAGAAGTTGTCAAGACCTCTAACGAAATGTTGAAGGGACAACGATATTACGATCCAGCCTTAAACGTTGATGGTCTAAAAACGGGAACTTCTAAGAAAGCGGGCGAAAACTTTGCGGGGACTTTAGATAATCACCATGGTCATCGCATTATCACGGTAGTTATGGGTGCCAAGCCTAATCAACGGTTTATCGTTACTAAGAACTTAATGGAACACGTAATCAAGAATTATCGCCCCATGGAGTATGATAACG
This sequence comes from Fructilactobacillus sp. X8R1C1, assembly GCF_059900945.1. Taxonomy (NCBI): domain Bacteria; kingdom Bacillati; phylum Bacillota; class Bacilli; order Lactobacillales; family Lactobacillaceae; genus Fructilactobacillus; species Fructilactobacillus sp. X8R1C1. The sequence goes on from NZ_JBWXVH010000004.1 coordinate 144,320, forward strand.
ATCAATTTACCGAGAATCATCTAAGGGTGATTAACGGGAAAAAACGGACGGTTAAAGTCAAGATGAGCAAACCAGTTACCCTGTGGGGCAAGGTTTCTCAACCAAATGAATTTAGCGACCAAATTATACTTGATTCAAAGCATGCTAAAGATAACGCGGTATCAGCTCCTGTGCTTAAAAATCAGGAAGTTGGAACGAATCAGGTTGGATTTAAAAATCAGAAGGTGGAATTTTTAAATCATGATGGTGGAAAAGCACCAATCGTTACCTGCCAAAGCGTTGATAAGGTTGGCTTCTTTCCGAGATTGTTCCGTGAAATTGTGGAATTTTTCTGATAATTACCATTAGAACAAAATTATGGTTTGTTATTTTGCCATTTTTTCTTATAATGAACAATGTACGCAAAAAGTTAATTAATTTTTTTAGGTTATTTATTCAAGAAATCAAGTGGAGGATTTCAATTGACAAAATTAGTACCGAATCCTAATGAACCTACTTGGAAAGCCAATTTCAAGGTCTCGTTTCCCTTAGACTTGAGTTACATTCCAATTGGTTTGGCGTGTGGGATTTTGCTACACGCCGCGGGATTTAACACGTTTAACACGATTTTGGTATCACTACTGGTTTTTTCCGGTGGTGCCCAATTTTTGATCGCATCCATGTTAACCATTAATTCACCACTTCTAACGATTGTGTTGATGCTGTTTTTCCTAGAGCTGAGATACGCATTATTAGGATCGAGTCTTTCTAAGTATCTTCACGGGCAGAACACGCTCTTTACGTTCTTTTTTGCCTGTTCTTTAAATGACGAAAATTACGCTGTGAACTATTTAAAGTTTTCAACTGACAAGAAATGGACCCCGAAGGATGCGTTGCAAGTAGAACATTTTACGTTATTTTTCTGGACCATTAGTAACTTAGTGGGGAGTTTAATTGGGTCAGCTCTTACAATTGATCTAACCGTGGTGCATTTCGCACTCACAGCGCTCTTCTTGTATATGATTGTGATGCAGTTAAAGGATTTGCTAAAAGTGTTTATTGCACTTTTTGCTGCTGGCCTTGCGATCTTCTTCTTAGTGTTAACTAAATCAACACTTGGATTAGTTGCGGCGACGTTAGTTGCATCGTTCATCGGTTTCTTGCTTGATAAATACTTTCGGAGTCGAAAACGGAAGACCAACAAGAAAAGTATTTTTCTTAAGACGTTTAAAAACCCTGCGGGGACACCGAAGGAATAAGTTGGGAGAATTGTTATGAAATGGGATGCGATGCAACACTTTCTGTTAATATTGCTGTGTTTTTTGGTTGCTTTAGCTCCAAGATTTATACCATTAGCATTTTTTAGAAAGCGCAAAATTCCAAAGTGGTTTACCGAATGGATGGAATTTGTACCAATTTGTCTGTTTACTTCACTGGTAGTAAAGGATATTTTTATTAATCAGTCATATGCCTTTTCGATTAGTGGTCAGGGACCAGAGTTAATCGCTGCCGTGTTGGTAATTGGGATTGCTTACTGGACCCGATCTATGCTAGTTTCAGTGATGGCAGGACTAGCGGCGGTGTTTCTGTTAACGTTTGTCCTTTAATGAATATTTGATAACAAAAAGACGTAACTTTAATTGATGAAGTTACGTCTTTTACTATCTATTATATTAAGTTATTTGTACATGTAGTCACGGGTCATTGGAAGTGATGCACCAGCCGGTCCCTTTGAAATGAGGTACTGCATGACATCGATATTTCCAACCTTAAATGAAGCGGCACAGGCTTGAAGGTACAAGTCCCACATGCGGCAGAAACGTTCGTCAAACATGTTTTCAATTTCTTTTCGGTGCGCATTGAAGTTTTTATCCCATGTTTCCGTAGTCTTCTGGTAGTGTCTTCTTAGTGATTCAAGATCGTAGATTTGCATGCCATTATCAATAATATGGTCTAAGTTTTCGGTCAAACCAGGGATGTAACCCCCAGGGAAGATCCACTTATTTAACCAACCATTGATCGCACCACCTTGTTGTCTGGTAATTCCATGGATGAGGGCGTTTCCGTTTTTCGCTAAGTGGTCTGAAACGACCTTGAAGTATTCATCAAGATTTTCTTTCCCAACGTGTTCAAACATTCCAACAGACGTGATGTAATCCCACTTTTCTGACTTTGGTAGTTCACGATAATCTTGAAGGCGGACTTCAGCGATGTCTTCAAGACCGTACTTTTTGATCTGTTCGTTAACGTAGTCGCATTGTTCCTGACTAAGGGTCACACCAGTGACCTTTAGGTCGTATTCTTTAGCGGCAACTAACATTAAAGTACCCCAACCACAACCGATATCTAAAAGAGTACCACCAGGCTGTGGGTTTAGTTTCTTGATGATGTGATGAACTTTATTCATCTGAGCATCGTACAGGCTATCTTCTGGACTTTCCCAGTAACCACATGAATAGGTCATGGTCTTATCCAGCCAAATTTTGTAGAATTCATTTCCGATGTCATAATGCTTTTGCACATCTTTTTTACTTGCCGCTTCTGAATGAGAAGACTTTGGTAGCCACTTAATGAATTTCTTGTTGTGTAAGAAACTGCTACTATCCAGGTAGGCTGCTGCAACTAAATCTTCTAAAGAAATCCCTTCAACAGTGATTACACCATCCATGTATGCTTCACCTAAAGCGATTGAAGCATTACTGGTAATATCTTTAATTGGAATTGCTTTGTGGATAGTAATGTGAGCTTTAGGCTCACCCTTACCATAAGTCTTGGTAGAACCATCCCAGTATGTTACCTTTAATGGAATATTAAAACTGTGTTTGATAAATTCACTGTAAAACGTCTTTTCAAGCATATAAAAACCTCTCTTTAATTCAATAGTTATATGGCCATTATAACCTTTTTTTGTGAAACTCGTAAAATAGACTGACATGAATTTTAACAAATTACATTAGATGAGATGCTATAATAAAAATATTACGTATTACTATTAAAATTGATTTGAGTAAAGTGTTAAATACGAATTATGAATGGAGAGGGGATGGATTAAAACCAAAATGGAGAATTTAACTAATTGGTGGCAAAAATTTTTAAATAACACAAAATTAAGACGGGCAGTGGTCTTGTTGCTAATTGTCGTTGTTCTGTATCTCTGTCGGTCAATGATGACCACCATTCTTCTGACCTTTATCTTTACGTTATTAATAACCAAGTTAGTACTTTGGATTCGTGCCCGGATTAAGATTCCGATTCCAATCTTGGTCATTGTGATTTACCTATTAATTGTGGGGGCCATTGTACTGGTGAGTGTCCTGTACCTCCCCCAGATTGCTGAGCAGGGAGTTGAAATAACCAAGACGCTAATTACCTTTTATGAAAGTCCCCATTCGATTAAAAACCCAGAATTACGTTCGTGGGTTTTATGGTTACTAAAGAACTTTAATGTACCAAACCAGATTAAGGGAAGTATGAACCTGATTTGGAGTTACATTACAAGCATTGGTTCAACTGGGATTGCTATGTTCTTGTCACTACTTTTGAGTTTCTTTTTTACCTTGGAACTTAAGCAGGTGAAGCGCTTTTCTAAGAAGTTTTTAACCAGTACCTTTGGGTGGTTCTTCTCGGATATCCTGTTTTTCGCGAAGACTTTCGTCAAAACCTTTGGGGTCGTGATTGAAGCCCAATTCTTTATCGCAATCTGTAACACGACGATTACCACGATTTGTTTATGGATCATGCAGATTCCACAGCTTTTGATCTTAGCTGTCATGATTTTCTTCTTGAGCCTCATTCCGGTGGCTGGGGTTATCATTTCGTTAATTCCTCTAACCTTGATTGGTTATACTGTAGGTGGATTTAGATACGTGGTATACATCTTCATCATCATTATGTTGGTTCATCTACTTGAAGCATACGTGTTAAACCCCAAGTTCATGTCGGCTAAGACCGAACTACCAATCTTCTTTACGTTCGTGGTCCTCCTGGTTGGTGAACACATCTTTGGAACGTGGGGATTAATTGTTTCGGTTCCTGTTTTCACCTTTTTACTGGACGTCTTAGGAGTCCAAAACGTTGATGAAGTGGCGAGAAATCGAAAACCAGGTTGGTTTAGTAAGATCAGTAAGTTAGTGAAAAAAAGTTTTAAATGATGTAAAATGAGTTAGTATAAAAACAAAAGAGGGGTAATTACAATGGCTAAATTAGTATTTGTTAGACACGGCCAAAGTGAATGGAACTTATCGAACCAATTCACTGGTTGGGTTGACGTTGACTTAAGTGAAGAAGGAGTTAAGCAGGCTAAAAATGCGGGTAAATTAATTGCTGAAGCAGGAATTCAATTTGACCAAGCTTACACTTCAGTTTTAAAGCGTGCCATCAAGACTTTAAATTATGTGTTGGATGAAAGTGACCAATTATGGATTCCAGTTTTGAAGTCTTGGCGTTTAAACGAACGTCACTATGGTGCACTTCAGGGCCAAAATAAGGCTGAAGCTGCTGAAAAATTTGGTAAGGAACAAGTTCACATCTGGCGTCGTTCATACGATGTTTTGCCTCCACTTTTGGACGCAAATGATGAGGGATCAGCTGCTAAAGATCGTCGTTATGCTGACTTAGATCCAAAGGCGATCCCTGGTGGTGAGAACTTAAAGGTTACTTTGGAACGAGTTATTCCATTCTGGCAAGATCACATTGCTCCTAAATTGTTAGACAACAAGAATGTGATCGTTGCTGCCCATGGTAACTCTCTTCGTGCTTTAACTAAGTACATTGAAGGAATCTCTGATGAAGACATCATGAACGTTGAGATTGCTACTGGTCAACCAATTGTTTATGATATTGACTCTGACTTAAACATTTTAGACAAGGTTAAATTAGGAGAAAATAAATAATTTAATCTAAACCAAAAGACACCTCCTAATTAATTAGGAAGTGTCTTTTTTGTATCCATTAGTGTGATTTTACTACCACGATCGCTTACTTTGATAATGACCGATTTACTGGGGTCGTCTGAAAGAGGTCCCATATTAATGCAGTAGTCGTCATTTTTAGTTTTAACGTATTGAACCCGATCAAGGATTAATTTTTTAAAGACTTTACTGATTTCTTCGTGACGTTTTGCCTTATCTACTGCCGTGGCTAGAGTAAATCCGGACTCTAGATAGGATTTGATTAATAAAACGGTTACTAAGGTATAAATGCTATATCGCTTGTTTTGATTTTTATGAACTGGTAAAGAAGTAATGTATCCTCGCTGCTCCCAGTAGCGAATCTTACTTTGGGAAAGACCGGAGCATTTGGAAATATCACCAATGCCAACCGAAATGTTATTTTTTTTGATGATTTTTCCGAGTCGTCCGTTGAGGTCAGCTACTTCTTGATCATTCTCATTTTCCAAGGGTTTACCTACTTTCTATGCTTAATCAAACTCGATGAATTCATTAAATAATACAATACTAATTATATGTAAAATAATGAACGTGTCAATTAAATTGACATAAACATCGGATGGTTGTATAGTAGTTGGTGTTGTAATTTTGAGCAAATATTAATTAATTAAGCTTTTGAAAGGGGCATATATAATGCATAATATTCCTGCTGTTGATGCGAATGGCAAAAAGTATAATCGAACCATGTTTGTCATTATTCTTTTGGTTGGAACTTTTTGTACGGTTTTAAACCAAACCATTTTGTCAACGGCTTTTCCAACATTAATGCGTGCCTTTAATGTTAATACCTCGACCGTTCAGTGGTTAACCACCGGATTTATGATGGTTAACGGAATTTTGATTCCGGTTAGTGCCTGGTTGAGTGGACGTTTTAACACTAAATGGCTGTACTTATCAGCAATGATCATCTTTGAGATTGGAACGGTGGGGTCATGGATAGCTCCAAGCTTCTGGTTTTTATTTGGGTCACGTTTGATTCAAGGTGTTGGAGTTGGTATTGCCATGCCATTACTTCAGACTATCATGTTGTCAATTTTTCCAGCAGAAAAACGGGGCACTGCCATGGGACTTGCTGGAATCGTCGTTGGTTTAGCGCCTGCCATTGGACCAACTTTGTCTGGATGGGTGATTGATACTTCATCTTGGCGAAATTTGTTTGGGATTATTGCTCCCATTGTTGCCATAGTCATTGTTTTAGGACTGTTTTTTGTTAAACCAGTTCTTCCAACTAAGAAAAGTAAGCTAGATTATCTCTCATTAGTTTTGTCTACCATTGGTTTTGGTAGTTTACTTTATGGATTCTCGTCAGTTGGAAATGACGGTTGGGGCAGTCCAACTGTCATTTGGGGATTAATTATTGGAATCATTTTTATTATTCTCTTTGGATGGCGTCAACTGGTCATGAAGAACCCGTTCTTGAATTTAAATGTTTTCAAATCACGTGAATTTCGACTTGGAACCATTGTCAGTGCGGTGGTCTTCATGGGAATGGTCGGAGTTGAAATGGTCTTACCTCTCTACTTACAAATTGTTAGAGGGATGAGTGCTTTTCATTCCGGATTGACTCTATTACCCGGAGCACTTTTAACCGGATTTATGAGCCCAATTACTGGAAGACTATTCGATAAGTTTGGGGCCCGTCGTTTAGCAATGGGTGGATTGTTCTTATTGACGGTTGGAACTTTTCCATTTTTGTTTTTAACAAAGGATACTCCAACCATTTACGTTGTTATTTTGTATGCGATTAGAATGTTTGGGGTGGCAATGTCCATGATGCCAGTAACGACATCTGGAATGAATGCTCTTCCAGTTTCTGAAATGGGGCATGGAACTGCTGCTAACAATACCTTTAGACAGGTTTGTGGATCAATTTCAACGGCCGTTATGATTTCAATTTTAGCCAATGTTACTACCAATAATATGCCAGCAAAACACTTACTTAAAATTAATCCGTTGGCATATCGAGCTGGAGCAATTAACGCTAATTTGAAAGGATACATGGCAGCCTTTGGAGTCGCATTCTTAATCTCATTAATTGCCTTTCTTTTGACGTTTGCGTTGAAAAAGGGTCATGTTACTGAAGATCCTGTTTTTGAAAAGGGAGGTAAAAAATAATGATATTTATCTTACTAATTATTTTTGTAATTGCCTTTTTCTTAACGTGGAATTTGATTGCTAATAAAAAAGTGGCAACCTCTTTAGGCCTTATATTTGCTGCTTTGATTATCATTACGATTGGTCTAATGATTGCCAATTACCACAATCACTTTGGGATGGAAAAGAAGACCACGGTTAAGACCACTTCGTTTACATCAGTGAACAATCAAGCCAACATGATATTGTATAAGAAGATTGGTCAGACTAATGATAAAGTTGTGATCTACAAAAAGAATGTAAGTCAAAAGAAGCCAACCGTAACACCTGCGATTGACACTACGAATGAAATCAAACCAGGTGGCGATTCAAACAAACTGGTTACAAAGCAACAGAATTGGGTCTACAAAAATAAATTTTACAAAGTCTTCTTCATGTTTGCTCAAAAAGAAGCCTTTATTAAACGTACGAATACTTTCCACGTAAAATCAGGTTACATGGTATTCACACCTGAACAAGCTAAAGCATTTGGGAAGGCCATGAAACAAGAGGCTGCTCAAATGAAGCAGTCACAACAAAATCCTGAAGCTCAGCAACAGATGGCTGCTTCTGGGAAACAGTTTGTAGCAGCTAAGATACAACAAGCTATGGCCGAAAATCCAAAGATGTCATCAAAGGACCAAGCTAAGCTGCAAAAACAAGCTGAGAATGAATTTAAGGCGCAAATGCAGAACAAAGCTAAAAACCAGATGGAACAAAAGGCAATGGAACAAGCTTTAAAAGTTAACTAGATAAAAAATGATGCTCAAATTTTGAGCATCATTTTTTATTGTTGTTTTTGTATTTTTCCAAGTTCTCGGTACTGATTATTCATCCACTGCATGTAATTTTGCCCCTTTGGAGCGGTCTCTGACACGTTTAGGATGGGCACATGATACTTTTTAGCGTATTTAACCATTTGTGTAACCACCGGGCTATCGGATTGAGTGTTATTAACAAAGAAAGCAATCTTATGGTTGCGCATGTCACTTTGCAGGTTGGAGATGTCACTGACTGAAGGATCGACGCCCTTTTCAATGGCATTTGAGAACCCGTAGTCCTTAAGTTTGTAACCAAGGGCTGAAAGTGAGTAGTCAAAGACGGGCTCGCTGGTAGCAACTGATTGACCGTGCGAATTCTTTGATAACTGCTTGATTAACCGTTGCGTTTGGCCCCATTCATTTTTGTATGTTTGCGCATTTTCCTCAAAATATCCACGGTGATCTGGATCAATCTTACTGTAGACGGTAACTAGATGATCAACCAAATGGTCCATGGTAGTTGGTTTATACCAAATGTGTTCGTTGTCGCCATCTTTTTTATGCATCAATTTGCCAACGTTCACGTCCTGTTGATGATCGTTTCCAGCGTTGTGAATTAATTCGTTCATCCAATCGTCATAACCAATTCCGTTTGAGATGACCACGTTTGCCTTGGCAACTTCTTTCGCGTTGTTAGTTGTTGGTTCAAAGTCGTGTGGATCAACGTCTGAATTGATGATGGACGTGTTGTGACCATACTTTCCAACGACTTGTTGGGCCGCGTCTCCATAAAAGTTAACGGAACTTACAACCTGAATTTTCTTTGGGTCATGGGCTGCCGACTTGTGACATGCTGTGAGTGGAATCATCAGTAGTACGAGACAAGTGACTAGGAGGGAAAGTTTAAAATGTCGTTTCATATTATCGTCCTTTTCTAATCTTTATGAATTCTATCCTAGTGTACCATTTTTGGTGTGGTAAAATAGGAATGCCATTCTAGCTCAGTAGGTAGAGCATTTCCATGGTAAGGAAAAGGTGCCGGGTTCGACTCCCGGGAATGGCTTATTGTTTATTTTCATAGTTTAAAACTCTCACTACGTAATCATAGTGAGAGTTTTTTTATTCGGCCGTTGAATTTTTGCTGACTTTAATTAAATTATCACTGATGGCTTGTTTGGGAATCAACGGCGAAACCTCGCCGTTACACAACAGGGTTAGCGAATGCATGGCGCGGGTCAGAATTGTGTAAAGGACTCCAAGTGAGTGCTGATCAGGGTAATTCTTTTTTGAGACGTCCCAGGCAATGACCGAATCAAATTCGAGTCCCTTGGCCAAGTAGACGGGAAGTACGACAACTGGTGAGGTCATATCTCGGTCACTATCTTTTAATAATGTAGCATCAAAGTGAGCGTTGACCTTTTGGTAAACTTGTTTGGCCGATGTGGCATCTCTAGTAATGACCGCGACGGTTTCGTGTTTTTGAAGTTGGTCGTTGATAACGTCAAATAAGGAACTTGTTAGTTCATTAAAATTGTCCTTCACGATTAACTCGGGCTTTTCCCCATTTCGGTTGAAGGCCTCGATGTTATTCCCATCTGGAAGTAATGATTTGGCAAAGGACGTGATGGGATAGGTTGAGCGGTATGAACGATTCAGCTGAATTAGTCGCGAATGTTTACTAGGGATGGCATCATTAAGCTTGTCCAGTAACGTTTGGGCTGACTCGACATCCTTGAAAATGGCCTGTTCACTATCACCAATCAGGTTGAACTTAGCTCTCGGAAAAATGAGCTTGAGATACATAATCTGGGCAATTGAGTAGTCCTGAATCTCGTCGACGAAAAGGTATTTAATGTTAACGTTTTTGTTTTCCCCACTGAAACGATCCCTCAAGTATAGTAGGGGGGCAGTGTCATCCAAACCAATTTGGTGAAATTCAATGTGATTTAGGAAATCATTTTTGCTTTGTTTAAAGGCATCTGGTTCAACATTTTCAGGCAACTTAACGTGGTTAAGAAAATCGGCGTATTGAACGTACGGATCGAAAAACTCATCGTTGTAGATAGCATCGTACACGGTACTAAGTCGATCTTTAACTAGTCGAGTGGCGATGTAGTTTCGTTCATCGTCTAGTTCCTCAAAGTCATTTAAGTGTTTTTCACCCAGAAGTTTGTGGTACTGTTCTTCGCTCATGGTGTCGATAATGTCAGCAACCCATTTTTTCTTAGTTTCATCGTGAATGCGATTCTTCAGTCTCTTGATTAAGCGGTTCTTCGTTTGAAGGAGTTTTTCACTACTGGTCATCCCACTAGGTAGACTAGCGTAAATTTCACGAATTTCCTTTTTAGAAAAGTAAACCTCACCATTAAAGTGAATATCATCGAACTTGATTTGATCAGAGGTGAGATTTTGGACGTAGTTTTCAATCTGATCGATGAAGTTCTGACTATTTTTGAATTCGCGAAGTTTAGAATCAGAATCATGATCAGAAGCTTCGTAACGTTGAAAAAGGGTCTGAACCTTCATGCCCTCAAGTCGGTGGGCAAAAAATTCAGCTAACGTAACCTGATGCATATTGCGTTCCCCTAAACTTGGTAGTACGTCCTTGATGTAGTTACTAAAAAGAAGATTCGGAGAAAAGAGTAGAATTTGGTCAGCATTTAAAGAGTTCCGACTGTGATATAACAGAAAGGCAATCCGTTGTAAGAGTGCTGAGGTCTTTCCTGATCCAGCTACTCCTTGAACGACCAACAGATTACTGGTGGTATCTCTAATAATGTCATTTTGTTCGTGCTGAATGGTGGCCACGATGTTTTGCATCTTTTCGTTGTTTTCATCACTTAAAGCACTCTGCAAGAGTTCGTCGCCAACCGTTTCGTTGGTATCAAACATGTTGATGATCTTGCCGTCTTTAATCTGGAATTGACGTTTCTTTAGAAGGTCAGTGGCTTGTTTACCGTTGGGAGTATCGTAAGTGACTTTTCCAAGCGTACCATTATAGTAGATACTTGAAATGGGAGCTCGCCAATCATAGATTAAGAATTCACCGTTTTTGTCGATGAAAGACGCCTTCCCAATGTATAGGTGATCAACGTCAGAAAAGCCCTCGTCTGAGATGTCAATTCGACCAAAATAGGGTGATTTTTTAAGGTCCTGATAAGTGGCTAGTTGGCCCTCAATAATGGCTTGATCCTCAACCACTTTGTTAGTTAAACTTCGCTGTTGTTGCAGGTCAGCGCTGGTTTCAATCCGGTCATCAGCTTCTAAATAGTTTGCGGATGTATTGGTCCCGTAATCTTTTTGAACTCGTTGAGTTTCTGCCTTGGCTTTTTGGTATTCGGTTTGGGTGTCTTGGATTTTTTCGTCCAACTGGGAACCAACCCAGGTGACCCGCTCTTGCTCTTTGTTTTTTTCATCCTTATTCAAGTGCATACTCCTCCCTTTAATTCGTGAATAATTCTAATTTGAAAAGCCGGTACTGTCAATTTTTTCGTGCTTTGACAACCCGTCATAAATCGCATAAAATGAAGTTAATATGTATTTAGTTTAGTAAGTAGTGGAGTCAAATAACAGAGAGGCTATGTTTACTGAGATTAGTCAGACGACACGAACTGGATAATGGGTAACAACCTTATAGTTTAAGTGGCAGAGAAACCTCTGCAATTTAGGTGGTACCACGTGCAAGGCGTCCTATTGATTATTCAATAGGACGTTTTTTATTAAAGAAAGGAAAATTACGATGGCAAAAAAAGAAATTGTATTAACTGGTGATCGTCCGACCGGAAAACTTCACATTGGACACTACGTTGGTTCGTTAATGAGCCGTTTAGAGTTGCAGAATTCGGGTAACTACGATCCATTCATCATGATTGCTGACATGCAGGCCTTGACAGATAACGCTCGTGATCCAAAGAAGATTCAAAACAGTCTGTTGCAGGTAGCCTTGGACTATCTAGCGGTTGGACTTGATCCAAATCAATCAACAATCTTTGTCCAATCTCAGATCCCAGCCTTAAATGAACTAACGATGATTTATCTTAATTTAGTAACGGTTTCCCGGTTGAAACGAAATCCGACCGTGAAAACTGAGATTAAACAGAAAAATTTTGGTGAAAGTGTACCAGCTGGTTTCTTCATTTATCCGGTCAGTCAAGCTGCTGATATCACCGCCTTTAAGGCAACCGTGGTTCCGGTCGGAGAAGATCAAGAGCCAATGATCGAACAAACCAGGGAAATTGTCAGAAGCTTTAATAGTGCCTATCACAAGAACGTATTGGTTGAACCACAAGGTTTCTTTCCACCGAAAGGCATGGGGCGCATTCCCGGCCTCGACGGAAATGCCAAAATGAGTAAGTCGCTTAATAATGCCATTTACCTTGCTGACGATGCCGATACCATTAAGAAAAAAGTGATGTCCATGTACACGGATCCAAAGCACGTTCACGTTGATGACCCAGGTCAAGTTGAAGGAAACACGGTCTTTACGTATCTGGATATTTTCGCTCACGACAAGCAAAAAGTTGGTGAACTTAAAAAGCAATATCAACACGGTGGTCTTGGAGATGTTAAAATTAAGTTGTATTTAAACGAAGTTTTGCAAGATGAACTCAAGCCAATTCGACAACGTCGAGAAAAGTTAGCTAAGGATCCTGAGTATGTATACAGGGTCTTAAAAGACGGAAGCGACGCGGCTAACATTGTTGCAGAAAACACCCTTGAAGAAGTTCGCGATGCCATGGGGATTAATTATTTTAAGTAGATAAATTGTCATAGCACCAAATATGAATAAATACTTGAGGAGGAGAATCGAATGGAGAACTTTGTTATCATTGATATCGGTTCAAACTCAGTCAGAATGGCAATTTATTGCATCGATTCCGATGGAAGTTATCATGAGATTAAACGCGTTAAGAACGATACGAGATTGTCTGAGGGAATCGGACAAAATAACATTTTACAGATAACTGCAATGAATCGTACGATCTCGGCGCTTCGATCCTTTAAGTCAGAGTATTCAAAGTATAAAAACGTTGTGGTTCGTGCCATTGCTACGGCAGCGGTGCGCCAAGCTCAAAATCAAAAGGATTTTTTACACAATGTTTATAAGCAGCTTCACATTAAGATTCGCGTGTTAACCGGCAAGGAAGAAGCTTACTATGATTATCTAGGAATCTCTGATCGATTGGCGGTTAAAGATTATCTCTTGATGGATGTTGGTGGTGCTAGTGTTGAAATTATTCAGGTTAGAAACCAAAAAGATATCCATTGTATCAGCGTTCCCATTGGGGCAGTAAAAATTTCGGAACAATTTCATTTGATTAACCACGTGACTCCAGCTGATTTATTTGCGGCTGAGTCTTACGTTATCGAAGTGTATAGTCGGATTCCTTGGATTAAGAAGCCCCTTCATTATCCGATTGTTTTGATTGGTGGAGCGGCCCGCGCAATTGCAAGAATTAATCGGCAGTACCAACATTTAAGCCATGTTGATCACATCCAAAATTTTCAGTTAACCAGAAAACAAGTCAACAGTACGATGGAAATGTTTCTGAGTAAGACTTTGGCTGAGCGTCAAAAGATTAATGGGCTTGAAAACGACCGTGCCGACGTCATCATTGGTGGTTCCCTTTGTTTAACTGTCATGATGCATTTTATTGATTCCAAGCGGGTCATTTTCTCAAACGGTGGCGTGCGCGAGGGACTGATTAATGAATACATTGAGAATAGTCCTCATTTTAGAAAATAGGTGTCATTTTGAACGATTTTAATGGATTTTATAAAAAATCATATCAAAAACGGTTACAGCAGGTTGCCAAATTTGCCGATCTTGATCGAACACAACTTGATGTGATTGAAAGTCACTTCGTAGATGCTAGTAGCCACATGATTGAAAACTACCTTACCGACTACGGATTGCCAGAGGGGGTTGCAACTAACTTTGTAATTAACGGAGTCGAACATTTAATTCCGATGGTGATTGAAGAACCCTCGGTCATTGCGGCCGCTAGTAACGGCGCCAACATGCTTCGTGTTGGTGGCGGCATTCAGGCTAAGTCTCAGAGTCGCATCTTGACTGGTGAAGTCATTTTAGGAGTCTCGGATCCGGTTCAATTTACCGAATGGGTTGAAACTCATCGAGTTAAATTAATGCAGGTTGCACACGATGCTCATCCCACAATTGATAAATACGGTGGTATACACGATTTGACCGTCTCACCTCTTTACGATCATTATCTGGTGATTGAACTGTTCGTTGATGTCGGTGATGCGATGGGGGCTAACATCATGAATTCGATGCTTGAGGCTCTTTCCACTTACATTGAAATCAACACTAGTCAATCATCTTTAATGAGTATTTTATCGAATTATGGGGATAAAAATTTGGTTACAGCATCAGGAACCGTTCCGTTTCGGGCCCTAAAACGAGGTCAATTGGACGGAAAAAACGTTGCTGAAAAAATCGCAGAAGCCTCATTAATTGCAAATAAGTACCCAAAACGGGCAGCAACTCACAATAAGGGGATCATGAATGGGATTGATGCGGTTCTCGTTGCCACTGGTAATGACTGGCGCGCCGTTGAAAGTGCGGTTCATTCCTATGCCGCAAGGGATGGTCAGTATCGTGGGGTTAGTCAATGGCGAGTTACTCCTGACGGATTAAAGGGAGAAATTACCATTCCGGTACCCTCAGGAATCATTGGTGGTGCAACTCGGCTCTTTTCAATGAGTAGGATTAACTATCAAATTTTAAACGTTAACTCCGCCATTGAGTTCATGGAAGTGATTGCTTCCGTGGGATTAGCGCAAAACCTGGCCGCATTAAAGGCCCTTGTTACCGATGGAATTCAAAGGGGTCACATGAACCTCCAGATGAAATCACTCGCCATGTCTGCTGGAGCTTCCAGTAAGAACTTGGACATGGTGATTAACGCATTAAAGAAATTACCAACAAATCAAAGAAACTTAGAAAACGCAAAACAAATTATAGAAGGGAAGTTTGGATCAGATGCCCGAAAATAATGATAATGTGCAATTAAGTAAGACGACGCAAGGCTTAATTAACGAAGTCAGTCACTTTTTTCCAGGGGATGTTGAGGTTCAATTTATTGGCAACTTAAAGTCCGGTTATGTGCGACATGACCAAGCGCAAGTCGTGCAAGATGGTGATCGACTTTACGTGCAGATTAGAGATCTGACTGAGCCGGATTTTACTGCTACTCATGAGTTGTTACACTTGTTAATGACACTCCGTGGTTTTCCACAGATTTACTTTCCCCTTACTAGTGGGGATAAGCAACTTGATGAACAGTTAATGTACATGGGAACTGAGTTGTACGATGATGTATGTCACTTTGTCGTGTATGCTGAACAGAGAAAGCACGGTTTAGTTGATGAAGCGGTTGAAAAAGAATATGTTAAGGGTGTTAGACAGACGATTACCCCTGAATCTGGGAGGGTCGACGATGAAATGCCATTACGATTAGTGACCATTTTGGATGCCATGATTTTTCTTGGCGACCACTTTGATCAGTACGAAGACGTATTTCAAACGAGTTTTCCCATTTCTTTAAAGGCCGCTAAGGAACTTTACGCAATGCTTACAGAGAAGCCGGTGGACTCACCATTTACCCTCAGACGCGATGTGGTCAAACTATACCGTGATTTTGATAAACAGATGAAGAACTGGGGACTACCAGCCTTACAATTAAATGATTTTGTGATGCTAACGGCGGTTTTCTCAAAGCGCCAACTCGGTTTGCAAGTGAAACAGGTTTTTAACCTTTATCACTCAGAATTAAAGGAGACCAAGACTAACAAAAGAGCGTACGTGGGCTTTACCAAATCGGATGACCAAAATTCGTTTGTGACAAATGGTCCAGCTGGTAAAAAGGCGAGTGAAGACTATTTCAAAGAACTATATTCAAAGACGGTTAAAGAGTTGTATCAAGACTTACGGATTCCATATTTATTGAGATAAGGTGACAATATGAATCAAGATAATATTCAAGAAAAGTTTGATAATGCTAAAAACATCGTATTTTTAACGGGAGCCGGAATCTCTACCCCTTCTGGAATTCCCGATTATCGTTCTAAGGGCGGATTGTATACGAGTGACAAGAGCAGTAAACCAGCGGAATATTACTTGAGTCACGACTGCTTAGTAAATGAACCTGAGGTATTCTACGAGTACGTCAAAAAGAACATGTACTATCCAGATGCTCAACCCAATGTTATTCACAAAAAGCAGGCGGAATTAACCCGTCAAAATCGGGCTAGTATTATCACTCAGAACGTTGATAATCTGTACGAAAAAGCTGACGCAAAGAACCTGAATGAGTTTCACGGCAACCTCTATGATATTTACTGCCAAAAATGTGGCAAACACGTTGATTATCAGGAATATATGAAGAGTATGTATCATCAAAACTGTGGTGGAATTTTGCGCCCTAACATTGTTTTATATGGTGAGGGAATTAATCCTCAAACAATTGAAAATAGTGTTCGATTGATGAGTCAAAGTGATCTAATTGTGATTGTCGGAACTTCAATGCGAGTTTATCCGTTTGCCGGATTACTTGATTACCGTAATCCCAGTGCCGATGTGATTGCGATTAACCAAGAGGCACTTAATTTTCCGTTTCCGTTCACCATGGTGCAAGAAGATGCCGTTGATTTCTTTGATAAACTGAAAGTATAGGTGGTAACGTGATTTTAATTGGACTGACAACCTGGTCTGATCATCCATCACTGATTAATGGGGAAGATCGCAAAGTTACTTTATCAGAATATGCGGAACATTTTCCCGTTGTTGAAGTTGATAATCCGTTTTACGGCATCCCTAAAATTAAGACGGTGGAGAGTTGGCAAAAGCAGGTTCCAAACAATTTTCAATTCATCTTAAAGGCCAATTATTTGATGACCAAACATCATTTGCCACAGTTTGGTGAAGATAATGAGCAGGTTAGAAGGGAGCAATTTATGCGGTATGGTGAGATGGTTGCTTCACTGGTTGATAGTAACCAGTTGGCATCCGTTTTATTTCAATTTCCGCCGTACTTCCGTTTAAACAACGATAACATTAGGTACCTTCGACTAGTTCGTGAGTGGATGGGAAGTTTACCCATCTCAGTTGAGTTTCGAAATCCCAGCTGGTATGGTGATGAAATTTCAAATGATGTCCACGATTATCTAAAGAGCCTCAAAATGAGTGAAGTGATCGCTGACGAGCCCCATAACCTGTCAGATGGCGTGCCCTTTGAACCTGTTGTTACGGATAAAAATTTCGTCATGCTTCGACTGCACGGTCAAAACCAAAAGGGCTGGTTTGAAAAGAGCTCCCAGTGGCGTAAGAAACGGACTCTGTACCGTTATAACGAAGATGAATTAAAGCATTTTGCCGAAGTTGTTGATGATCTACGCCAAAAAGCTAAGGTAGTTTGCGTCATTTTTAACAACAATTCTGGTCATGATGCGGCTGACAATGCCCTTCAGTTAAAAAAGATTTTAGGATTGAACTTTGGTGGGTTAGCTCCCATGCAACTCGATCTGTTTTAAGGGGCAAAAGTAGTATAATATTGGTACGATTTAATTTGTACGATAGGAATAAAGGAGCGAATTGGGATGGCTGAAAAACCAACATATTACATTACAACACCAATTTATTATCCATCAGGAAGGTTACACATCGGGAACGCTTATACGACGGTTGCCTGTGACGCACTGGCTCGTTTTAAGCGGGAATCTGGCTACGACGTGTTTTATTTAACCGGAACCGATGAACACGGACTAAAAATTGAACAAAAAGCAGAAAAATTGGGTGTTGATCCTAAAAGTTACGTTGATAAGATGGCCACTCAAATATCTGACTTGTGGGCTAATTTAGATATTTCTAACGACGATTTCATCAGAACCACTGATGATAAGCACGTAAAAGCCGTGCAAAAAATATTTCAAACGTTACAAGACCAAGGCGACATCTATCTTGGACAGTATTCGGGGTGGTACTCGGTTTCAGACGAAGAATACTTTACCGAATCACAATTAGCAGAGGTTTATCGTGATGCTGAAGGCAACGTGATTGGCGGAAAAGCCCCATCTGGACACGAAGTTCAACTTGTTAACGAAGAGTGTTACTTCTTTAAGATGAGTAAATATTCTGATTGGTTAATGAATTACTACAAAGAGCATCCTGACTTCATTGAGCCGCATTCTAGAATGAACGAAATGGTTAACAACTTCTTAAAACCAGGTTTGGATGACTTAGCGGTTTCGAGAACCACCTTTAAGTGGGGAGTTCCCGTTAAGTCAAATCCTAAGCACGTGGTTTACGTATGGATTGATGCATTGTCAAACTATATCACTGCCCTTGGTTATGACAGTGATAATGACGAGTTGTTTAAGAAATTTTGGCCAGCTGATCTACAGATGGTTGGAAAAGAAATCGTTCGTTTCCATACCATTTATTGGCCAATTATTCTTCACGCCCTTGGTCTCCCACTGCCAAAGAAAATTTATGGCCACGGCTGGCTGACCATGAAAGACGGAAAGATGTCCAAGTCAAAGGGCAACGTAATTTATCCTGAGACGTTAATCGATCGTTATGGATTAGACGCTACCAGATACTATCTGATTAGAGCAATTCCGTTTGCAAGTGATGGGATTTTTACTCCTGAAGACTTTGTTGATCGGGTTAACTATGACCTAGCTAACGACCTTGGTAACTTGTTGAACCGAACGATTGCAATGGTCAATAAATACGAAGATGGCGTAACACCTTCATATCATGATTCTGATGATCAACCGAGTGTTGATTTACAAAAAGTTGCTAAAACAACCGTTTCAGAATTTAAACGGTTAATGAATGACACTCATTTATCTGATGCCTTGGCTGAGATTTGGAAATTAGTTTCTCAAACCAACAAGTACATCGATCAGACCGAGCCATGGACCTTGGCTAAGAACAAGGATGACGCAGATGACCAAGCTAAATTAGCAAACGTCATGAGTCATTTGGTTGCCAGTCTGCGCTTGATTGCAATCTTAGTAAGTCCAATCATGCCAAATGCGGCGAATGAAATGTATCGTCAATTAGGTCTTGATCAGATGGATGGGTTTGATATCAAGAATGCCGCTCTTTCTGGACTTCCTGAAAAACAAAAGGTAATTGAGAATGGTGAACCAATTTTCCCTCGTTTAGATCGCGACGTTGAAGTTAGATTCATTAAGGATCAGATGACTCAATCTGACAAAACAAAGGGTCGTTCAGCAATGAAACGTGCTGACCAAAAGAAAGCTTTTGACCCAGAAAAAACGATTTTGAAGTCAGAGAAGAAGACCTTGGACTTTAGTGATTTTGAAAAAGTTGAATTAAAGGTCGCAGAAATTAAAAACGTTGCTAAAGTTGAAAACGCAGACAAATTATTGAAGTTTCAACTTGATGCTGGCGATGACGGTGACCGTCAGATTGTTTCTGGAATTGCCAAGTGGTATCCAGATTTTAAACAGTTAATTGGTAAAAAAGTGATCATTGTTTCTAACTTAAAGCCAAAGAAACTTCGTGGTGAGTTAAGTCAGGGAATGATTTTGTCCGCTGAACAAAAGGACGGTTCAATTAAAGTAGCAACTGTTGACCAAACTTTAGATAATGGCAGTACTTTAGAGTAGTAAAAAAGTTTCACTAGTCAATGATTAGTGAAACTTTTTCGATTATGAAAGGAATAGTCAATGAAAATATTTGATTCCCACACTCATTTAAACGATCAACCATTCCAAAATGATATTGAGGGCTACGTTCGACACGGCAAAAGACTTGGTGTTGTTAGAATGGCTAACGTCGGGTCCAATACTGAGCTAAATGAGCGTTCCTTGGAGATTTCAGCTCAGTACGACAATCTGTATTCAATTATTGGATGGCATCCAGAAGACGCTATGAATTACAATCACGAGCAGGAAGAACTGCTCGAAAAGCAACTAGAAAATCCGCAAGTTGTCGCTGTGGGTGAGATTGGAATGGATTATTTTCAAGATGTCACACCGAAAGACGTGCAAGAACGAGTCTTTCGGCGACAAATTGAAATTGCCAAAAACATGCATTTACCAATCTCAGTTCATAACCGGGATGCCTTTGAGGATGTTTATCGGATTTTAAAAGATGAAAATATTGGTGAAGTCGGTGGCATTATCCACAGTTTTAACGGAGATAGTGAATGGATGAAGAAATTCGTTGATTTAGGGATGGTGGTTTCATACAGTGGGGTCGTGAGCTTCAAGAAAACCAAAGAGGTTCATGAAGCCGCTCGTTTAACTCCGCTGGATAAGATTCTAGTGGAAACGGATGCCCCGTATTTAACGCCAGAGCCGTTTCGCGGACGACAAAATGAACCGGCTTATTCTTTGTATACCCTAGAAGCAGTTGCCAGATTTAAAGACATTGATCCTGATGTGGTCGCAAAGGCGACGTACGAAAATACGAATCGAATATTTGGATTGGATAATTAAAATGAAAAGAATTAAAGAAGTAATTGTGGTGGAAGGAAAAGATGATACCAAACAAATTCAACGAGCCGTTGATGCTGATACGATTGAAACCCGGGGCTCTGCGATTTCGGATGAGACCCTCGATCTAATTGATCGGTTGGCACAAACCCGTGGAATCATCGTTTTTACTGATCCAGATTTTTCTGGGGAAAAAATCAGAAAAATAATTTCAGATGAGATTCCAGAAGCAAAGCATGCCTTTTTGAAAAAGTCGGAAGCAGTTCCTGATACACAGAAGGGATCCCTTGGGGTTGAGCATGCTAGTCCAGAAGCAATTCGGAATGCCTTGTCTGAAGTGTACACCGAAAGCGATGAGAATCCAGAAGTCATTAGTAAGCAGGATTTGATTCAAGCTGGTTTAGTAGGAACGAAAGAAGCCAAGGAACGCCGACTGGAACTTGGTGAATTGCTTCATTTGGGGTATGTTAACGCTAAACAAATGCAAAAAAGATTGCAAATGTTTGGCATCACGAAAAAACAGTTTAACGATGCACTAAAACAAGTTGATGATAAGGAGGGATTAGATGAGTAAAGTTCCCGCAATCGGCAGTCCAGCTCGGACCCAGGCCATCTTGAACCGATACCGTTTAAATGCGAAGAAAAGCTTGGGGCAAAATTTCTTGAACGATCTTGGAGTTTTAAAAGAAATCGTTGCAGTTGCCCAAATATCAGAAGCCGATGATGTAATTGAAATTGGACCTGGCATTGGGGCATTAACTGAACAAATTGCTCAATCAGCTCACGCCGTAATGGCCTTTGAAATTGACGAGAATCTTCTCCCAATCTTAGATGAGACTCTCAGTCCCTATGACAACATTAAAATTATTAATGAAGACTTCTTGAAGGCTAATCTGCCAAAATTAATTAAAGAAAACTTTGATGGAAAACACCACCTAAAAGTTGTGGCTAATTTGCCTTACTATGTCACCAAACCAATCTTGATGGATATTTTAAAGGGCAACGTTAAATTTAATTCAACGGTGTTGATGATGCAAAAAGAAGTGGCAGAACGAATTAGCGCAAAGCCGGGCAATCGCGACTATGGGGCTTTGACGGTTATCACTCAGTATCTTAAAAACGTTGAGATTGCAATTAACGTATCGGCCAAGTCCTTTATTCCCTCACCAAAAGTTGATTCTGCGGTGGTCAAGTTAACCCCGAAAACAGATAAAAAGGTGATTGCTTACGATGAAAAAGCTTTCTTTGGCTTTGCGCATGGATGTTTCATGCACCGAAGAAAGACACTCTGGAATAATTTGCAGGGTATTTTTGGAAAGAAACCTGAGGTAAAAGAACAAATTGAACAGGATTTAAAACGGTTAGGCATTAATAAGTCAGACCGTCCCGAACAGTTATCGGTTGATCAATTTGTGAAAATGGCAAATCAGTTTCACATAAGTGGATTGCTGGCATAACAGGCTATTCATCCATTACCTTTACATTATATTGATTTTAATGTATAATAGTAATACGCGAGGTGATTGATAATGCCAACTAGTCTATCTAAGATTAAATTATTTCTAGATAATCACATTGGACAGGAAATCCATGTAACTGCACAAGCCGGAAGAAAACGAACTAACGAATATAATGGGGTTCTGGCTGAGACATTTCCCGCTGTATTTTTAATTACACTTGATCCAGACGAGAAGTTAGGACAAGTATCATACAGTTATACTGATATTTTAACCAAGAACATCGAGATTAACTTTGTTTAATGAATTGACCGAAAGGTCTTTTTTTTTGCTTTATATTATTAGTAGTTAGTAAGATGATGTGGGTATTTAAATTAGTCAAGATAATCCATG
The DNA here is from genome assembly GCF_059900945.1 of Fructilactobacillus sp. X8R1C1. Classification (NCBI taxonomy): domain Bacteria; kingdom Bacillati; phylum Bacillota; class Bacilli; order Lactobacillales; family Lactobacillaceae; genus Fructilactobacillus; species Fructilactobacillus sp. X8R1C1. The sequence goes on from NZ_JBWXVH010000004.1 coordinate 166,487, forward strand.
ATTTCCCCGAGCTGTTAGTTGCATGTCTTAAGATAACAGTGTTATATTAGTTGAGAACTATTGATTAGTTAGTAAGCTTCGTTAGTACTATTGAAGCTCGAAATGGTAGGAGTTTAAATATGGATGACTTAGTTTTAAAGATAGAAAATTTAACCGTTAATTTTGCGGATAAACACGTTTTAAGTGATTTGAGCTTTAATGTGAAACGTGGTAGTTTTTTAAGTATTGTAGGCCAGAATGGAGTAGGAAAAACCACCTTGATCAAAGTGATTCTTGGCCAATTGAAGCCCACCAGTGGAAAGGTTCAGTTTATCCCGGATCGTTCCCAAGTCAAGATTGGGTATGTGCCCCAGTTTAGAAATATTGATACCGAATATCCGTTGTCGGTAAAAGATTTTGTTGCTCTAGCTTTTAGTGGTTTTAAACTACCGTGGCTTTCAAGAAAAGATCGTGAAACGTTAAATCAGGTCCTAACTGAGACTAACCTAACTGATATTGCCAAAGAACCATTAGGAAGAACTTCCGGGGGGGAAAAACAGCGAGCTTATCTAGCACAGGCGCTGGTAGTGAAACCCGATCTTTTGATTTTGGATGAATCGACGGCAAGTCTTGACCCAGAGGCCAAGGAGAACCTGCTTAATGTGGTTTCCGATCTAAACGTCAAAAGTGGGTTAACCGTAATTTTTGTTACGCATGACATTCCGCTAGCAAAGAAGTTCGCAAACGAATACCTGTTTTTGCGTCCTGATAATTATGAATTTGGACCAATTAAGAACTTAAATGTTGAAGAATTTTGGAAGGGGCAAGCCGATGTTTAGTTTTGAATTTATGCGTAATGCCTTTTTAGCAAGTACCATCATTGCGGTGGTCTGTGGGGTCATCGGGGTGTTTGTCGTTTCAAGAAACATGCCGTTTCTGACCCACACCCTATCCGAGATTGGTTTTGCTGGAGCTTCCTTTGGAATGTTTGTTGGGATTAGTCCGTTAAACGGGATGCTACTCTTTACCACCATTAGTTCGGTTCTCGTTGGGAGAATGAGTGCTGGCTCCGTTGCCGAAAGACGAGAAGATACCATCAGTGCTGTTTCGGCCCTCTTTATTGGACTGGGAGTCTTATTTCTAGCCCTTTCAAACAGTAGTGCTAGTTATGCCACTAATATCTTGTTCGGAAGTATTGTCGGAATCAGTGCTTCTGAAGTCCATCAGATGATTTGGTTATCGGTGATTGTGTTAATCGTGACCCTATGTATTTATCGGGACTTAAAGTTTGATTCGTTTGATGCAGTGGGAGCCAGAGCCCAGAAAATTCCAAGTGGAATCCTCTCATTGATTTTCCTAGTGATGCTGGCCTTAAGTGTCTCCGTGGCTGCTCAAATTGTCGGGGCACTTTTGATTTTTATCCTTTTGACTTTGCCAGCTGCGAGTGCTAAATACTTTGCCCATTCAGTCGGAAAAATGATTGGACTGGCCATTGTTTTTGGTTTGATCGGAGTTTGGGCTGGATTAACGCTTGGATACTACACGAACTGGCCGGTCAGTTTCTTTATTGCTGTTATTGAGGTTGCCATTTACTTTGGATCACTTATTTATAATCACTTTAGGGAGGGCTAATTTGATTTAGTCCCTCTTTTTTTTACTCTTTTTTCGATAAAGTGAAGTAAAACACGAACATTTATGCTAAAATTTCCTTGTGTGCCAATTTATGACGAGGTGAAAGCATGAAATTTAAAAGAAGTGAACGATTAGTAGATATGACAAACTATCTATTAAACCGTCCTCATACATTAGTACCATTAACTTTTTTCGCTAAGCGCTACAATTCTGCTAAATCTTCCATTAGTGAGGACTTAGCCATTGTGAAGCAAGCATTTCAACAACGTGGGATTGGTCTGGTTGAGACCGTTCCCGGAGCTTCTGGGGGCGCCAAATTTACGCCATACATTTTAAAAGAGGCGGCTGATCAGTTTATTAAAGAGGTCTCTGACATCTTAAACGATAACGATCGTTATCTTCCTGGTGGTTATGTTTATATGTCCGATATTTTAGGCCAACCGGAGAAGTTGAAAACCATTGGGCGGATCATTGCCACCCAATACCTGTTTCAGAAAGTTGACGCAGTACTAACGGTGGCAACGAGAGGAATTCCAGTTGCCGAAGCTTCTGCCACGTATTTAAATGTGCCACTGGTAATTGCTAGGCACGACTCTCAAATTACTGAGGGGTCGACCGTGAGTGTTAACTACGTTTCGGCATCTAGTCAGGAAGTTAAACGAATGACCATCTCAAAAAGAAGCCTGAAGCCAGGTTCTAACGTTTTGATTGTTGATGATTTTTTGCGTGGTGGCGGAACGATTTCTGGTCTGACGTCCCTGATTGATGAGTTTGATTGTCATCTGGTGGGCAGTACGGTTTTTGTTGAAACCGATGACCCAGGTCACAGAAAGGTTACTGATTTTACTTCATTACTTAAAATGGATATTAAAGATGATCAGATTGAGATTAAACCTGGCAATTATGCCCAAAAAATTTTTGGGAGTACAAATTAAAAATTAATTACAAGGGGAACAAAAATGAGTTCAAAGAATACGATTATTTTAGCGGCTGGTAAGGGCACTCGGATGAAGTCCAAGTTATATAAAGTTCTCCACCGAATTTGTGGGAAATCAATGGTTGACCATGTTTTGACGCAGGTATCCAAGTTAGATATGGATAACATCATCACGATTGTTGGTTACGGTGCTGAAGATGTGGAAAACGAACTGGGCAATCGTTGTGAGTACGTCGTCCAAGATAAACAACTTGGGACTGGCGATGCCGTTGCACGAGCTGAAGGACTTTTAAAGAACTCAGATGGTGAGACGTTAGTTATTAGTGGTGATACTCCATTATTTACCTCCTCTACTCTTAAGCAACTCTTTGAGTATCACGAACAAAAAAAGGCCACCGCGACCATTTTGACGTCTAAAGCTCCTGATCCGACTGGTTATGGCCGGATTGTTAGAAATGACATTGGGATTGTAGAAAAGATCGTGGAGCAAAAGGATGCTACGCCGGAAGAGCAGGGCATTCATGAGATTAACACTGGGGTTTACGTGTTTGATAATCATTCGTTATTTGAGGCTTTGCACAAGATTAATAACGATAACGCTCAGGGTGAATATTATTTAACTGATGCCATTGAAGTTTTAAAAAATGAGGGTCACACAATTGCTGCCTACAAGATGGCGAACTTTAATGAATCGATGGGTGTAAACGATCGGGTCGCTCAGGCCCGTGCCACTCAAATTATGCAAGCCCGGATTAATCGTCAGCACATGCAAAATGGTGTTACGATTGTTAATCCCGATGATACCTATATTGATAGTGACATTAAAATTGGTCAGGATACCATTATTGAACCAGGAGTTCAACTTCAAAATGGGACGGAAATCGGTAGTAACTGTATCATTGGTGCCCACTCTAAAATTTCTGGTAGTAAAATTCATGATAACGTTAAGGTCTTTTCTTCGGTAATTGAAGATTCTGAGATGATGTCCGGCTCTGATATCGGACCCGATAGTCATTTAAGACCAGGCGCTAAGATTGAAAAGAACGTTCACATTGGCAACTTCTGTGAGGTTAAAAGTGCCACCATTGGTGAGGGAACCAAGATGGGTCATCTGACTTATGTTGGCAATGCTAAACTTGGTAAACACATTAATATTGGTTGCGGAGTGATTTTTGCGAATTACGATGGAGCCCATAAGCACACCACAACGGTTGGTGATGATTCTTTCATTGGAAGTAATTCCAACTTGATTGCCCCAGTCCACATCGCTGATCATACCTTTATTGCGGCTGGTTCGACCATTACCGACGACATGGATCAGTATGACATGGGAATTGCTAGAGAGCGCCAGACTAACAAGCCGGGTTATTATAAAAAACTTCCCTTTAAAGGCGCTAATTAATTTGAGCTAAATAGTGAAATTGTTTTCTGAAAATAATATAATGGAATTGATTAGGTAGGAAAAAAATGTGGGGGTTATAATGGCTGAAAAGTATGCTGATCCAAAATTAAAGATTTTTTCTTTAAATTCAAATCGTCCGCTTGCAGAAAAGATTGCTAAACGAGTGGGAGTTCCCTTGGGAAAGGCTTCCGTCAGTCGCTTTAGTGATGGTGAGATTCAAATTAATATTGAAGAAAGCATTCGTGGCGATAACGTTTATATTATCCAATCAACTTCTGATCCCGTTAATGATAATTTAATGGAATTATTAATCATGATCGATGCTTTAAGAAGAGCAAGTGCCAAAACCATTAACGTGGTTATTCCATACTATGGTTACGCTAGACAAGATCGAAAAGCACGAAGTCGTGAACCAATTACCGCTAAGTTAGTGGCAGACATGCTGGAAAAAGATGGAATCACACGTTTGGTAGCCCTTGATTTACATGCTGCTCAAATTCAAGGATTCTTTGATGTTCCCGTTGATCATTTGATGGGGGCACCGCTCCTTGCTGATTACTTCATCAAGAACGGACTCGCAAAAGACGCGGTAGTTGTTTCACCTGATCATGGTGGGGTGAGTCGAGCTCGTGCCATGGCTGAGTTTTTAAAGGCTCCAATTGCTATTATTGATAAGCGTCGCCCAAAAGCCAACGTTGCTCAAGTTATGAACATCATTGGGGATGTAAAGGGGAAGCGTTGTATTATGATTGACGATATGATTGATACAGCTGGAACCATTACGAAAGGTGCGCAAGCCTTAATGGATGCTGGTGCTTCAGAAGTTTATGCATGTTGTACCCATCCCGTCTTATCAGGGCCAGCAACCGAAAGAATCGAAGCTTCGCCAATTAAGAAACTGGTTGTGACTGATTCCATTCAGTTACCCGATTATAAAAAAATTGACAAGATCAAACAAATTTCAGTTGCACCATTAATTGGAGACGCAATTACTAGAATTAACGAAAATCGTCCCGTTAGTCCGCTGTTTAGTCATCGGTTTGACTATGGTAAGGATGATGAAAAAAAGTAATGGATAAAAAATAATCTTAGCTTAAAATGCTAAGATTATTTTTTTGCGCTCGTTTGTTATTGATTAACGTACTTATTGATGGCGTATGCTACCCCATCTTCTGAATTAGGTTTAGTAACAAATTGGGCGTTCTTTTTAACTTCATCGATTCCGTTACCCATGGACACTCCCAGTCCCGCAAACTTGATCATCGAAATATCATTCCCTTGATCGCCAATGGCCATGACGTTATCTGGCTTTAAACCAAGCTTTTCGGAAAGATCCTGTAAGGCATTGCCTTTGCTTGAATTTGAGTTCATAAACTCAAGAAAGACCGGTGAACTCTGAACGACACTCATTCGGTCGTAGATTGATTTTGGTAGATTGCCCTTTGCTTTGGTAATCTTGTCCGGATAATCGACGTACATCAGTTTGTAAATGTTGACGTCACGGGTGATTTCGCCAGGAGTTCGATATTTGATGGGCATCGAAACAAGATGGCTTTCTTCAACGGAAAAGGGACTAATATCACGATCGGTAGTGGTAATGGAATCAACCGTTTCGATTTGGAAGTGAACTCCCATTTCTCGTGACATCATTTCAATTTCTAAAAAGTCATCATACTTAACCGTTTCTTTGATTAACACTTTGCCACTAACCGTTTCGACTAGGGCACCATTATAAGTGATGGCGTATTCATCGTCTCCGTCAATTCCGAGCTTATCAAGGTATGGCTTTACGCCAGTAATGGGGCGACCAGTACAAAGAACCACTTTTATGCCTTGATTGCAGGCTTTAGTAATAGCTTCGATGGTTGCTTTTGCTAATTGATTTTTTTCGTTTAATAGGGTGCCGTCGATATCGATGGCAATTAATTTGATATCCATGTTAGTTCTCCTTTGGAATTATAAGGTTGTCATTATCAATGTATTTTTGAAATTCATCGTATAAAGGTTGAAAAAGTTCAACGTTTTTTGTTGGCTTAAGCATTTCACGTGGAAAGAAAAAACGCTTGTCACCAATTAGTTTTCCGGTAATGGCACGAACTAGGTCACTAGTTTGAGAGAGTTCTACCAAATTACCATCATTTTCCATCAGTTCAATCTGGGCGTTTTGATGTTTACTTTTGGGATTGTAGACATCATAGGGCTGATCAAAACTGTTGTCAGTGGCAGTGTAGTACTTTGGATTAAATCCGGCTTTTTCAATGATCTTTTGTAGCTTAGGGATTAAAAATTCCGTCTGATCATTGTATTTAGCGGATTTAAAGGGACGCCGATTTAAGAAACGTTTGGCGAGGTCAGATAGAATCGGATCTTCCGACTTTCGCCACATGACGAAGTAGGTGTTAAGCACCCCATCGTCAATTTGTAAATAATCATCTAGGGAGTAGTTATTAGAAAAGATTGGCATTAAAAGACTAGGCTTAAAGGTGCTCTTAGGTTGTAACGCTAATTCTTTTGCCCGCATCAGTAGGTGACTTAAAATAACCTCCATCGAACGTGAGACGGGATGGAAGTATACTTGTTGATACATTTGAAAACGACAAACAATGTAGTACTCAATCGCATGTAAACCACTTGCCCAAAAACAAATCCCACCAGAGTACGGACGCATCACCTGAAGAATCCGATCCAAATCAAAATTACCGTATTGTGCTCCGGTGTAATATGAATCGCTTAGAAGGTAGTCCATCCGATCGGCATCAACTTGACTTGAAATCATTTGGACGACTTGCGGATTGTCATAGGTCTTGTTAATGACACTGGCGACGCGTTCGGGAAAATCGGGACCGACCTCACTTAAGACGTGGTTAATTTCCGTTTCGTTTGAAGTGATGATTTGCTGGGTAATCTGTTCGTGATTGGTGTGAAAAATGTGTTCAAACGTATGTGAATAAGCTCCATGACCAACGTCGTGAAGTAGAGCGGCACACAGGGCCACAATTCGTTCTGAATCGTCCCATAAGCCATCACCCGCTTTTTTAGACGGATAATTTCGCTTAAAATTATCACAAATTCGTCTAGTAATTTCATACACTCCTAAAGAGTGGCTAAATCGGGTGTGTTCTGCTCCGTGAAAGGTTAATGAAGTAGTTCCTAACTGCTTGATTCGTCTTAGACGTTGAAATTCAGGCGTATTAATGAGATCAAGAATTACTTGGTGTTCAACGTAAACGTGACCCAGAACTGGGTCACGAAAAACTTTGTCATATTTCAATGGTTGATTGTAATACTTCAATAAAAGACCTCCACTTATACTAATCTCTCTTCATTATAACTGAAATAAAAATAAACGTCATGACAAACTCAAAGTTAGTGCATTTCCATTGCTAACGGCGTAAAATCAAATTTGTGAGGTGATATTTTTGACAGAAAACGAAAAGATCGAAAAAGTTCAAGTTGAGATTGCAATCGAAATAAAACAGGACGAAAACGTCGAACACCATCATTTTAAAGAAAATGGGCAACTAGTTATGCTCAACGGCTATCGTTATTTACGTTACGTTGAACACGTTGACGGACAACCGGACGTTCCTGTCACCTACCGGATTGGAAAAAATGCGATTCGGTTAACTCGTGCTGGCAAAAATCATCTTGAACTTCATTTTAAACCGAACGAAACAATCGAGGACTTGTACCGAACGCCATTTGGTAATTTGAAAATTGGGGCACATACCACTAGCATTAAGCAATCTAGAGATGATAAAAACGGATGGCAAATGATTGAGATTAACTATGAGTTGTACACCGACGGACAGAAAGTCGGCGACTATCGAGTCAAATTGCAATTTAAATGTTAAACTAGTATTATTAGTCTGTTAGGAATCTAGAAAGGCGTGGTCGAATTGGAACTTAAAGAATTAGACAAGCAAGATAAAAGCGAATTATCAATGGTTGAAGTGGCTCATGCAATTTTAGCTGATGCTGGTAAAACCATGTCATTCGTTGATTTAACCAACGAAGTACAAAAATACTTGGGGGACAGCAACCAAGTAATTCGTGATCGTTTACCTCAATTCTATACAGACCTTAATGTTGATGGGAGTTTTATTTCCCTTGGCAATAACGTTTGGGGTCTTCGTACTTGGTATCCATATGAATCCATTAACGAAGCCACCATCAATGAAGGTGAAGAAGACAACGGTAATACTCCCAAAAAGCATCGTAAGGTGAATGCTTTTATGGCTGATGCAGCTGACGATGATGACGTGATCGACTATGATAACGATGATCCAGAAGATCAGGATGATTTTGATGATACCCCTGACGACAAGGATAAGTATCATAAGGATCTTGATGAAGAAAATCCTGATACTGATGATGACGCCATTGACGATGATGATGGTGTTGAAGGCGACCTCTCAGAGGTCAATCCAGATGACGATGACGATAAAAAAGATGATGACGACGACAATGATTAAACTTGACTAATTATGTAGAATCACTTAACATACTACTTGGGCACTTTACAGACATGTGAAGTATTTCGAATAAGTAACCGCTCCCTATTCAATGAATGGGGAGCTTTTTTATATTGTAACCTAAATTTGATGGAGGAGTTAAGCATGACTAAGTATATTTTTGTAACCGGTGGAGTAGTTTCTTCCTTAGGAAAGGGAATTGTTTCGGCTTCAATCGGAAGATTATTGAAGAATCGTGGCTTTAACGTTACGATCCAAAAATTTGATCCATATATCAACATTGATCCGGGAACAATGAATCCTTATCAACACGGAGAAGTCTTTGTTACCGATGATGGTGCTGAAACTGATCTTGATTTAGGTCATTACGAACGTTTTATTGATAACAATTTAAACAAGTACTCTAACTTTACGACCGGTAAAATCTATGAAGAAGTTTTAAGAAAAGAACGTCACGGAGATTATCTTGGGAGAACCGTTCAGGTCATCCCTCACATTACTGGAATGATTAAACAAAAGATTATGAGTGCCGCTCAAAGCACGGACGCTGATATCGTTATTTCAGAAATTGGTGGAACGGTTGGAGACATCGAGTCCCTACCGTTTTTGGAAGCCATCCGTCAGATGAAACATGAAGTCGGTGATGAGAATACTTTTTATATTCACGTTACGCTTGTTCCGTACCTGCACGCCGCAAAGGAAATGAAAACCAAACCAACCCAGCACAGTGTTAAAGAATTGAGGGGAATTGGCATTCAACCCGATATGTTGGTTCTTCGTGCTGAGAAGCCAGTTAGTGATGAGATGAAGAAAAAAATTGCCATGTTCTGTGATGTTCCGGTTAAGGATATCATCGAGTCCATCGATGCTCCTAACTTGTACCAAATCCCGCTTAGTTTTCAAAAACAGGACATGGACGATGAGATTTTAAAGCACTTTAACGTTAAAGCTCCAGAGGCTGACATGAAAGACTGGAAGAAGATGGAGAAGCACATCAGAAATCTCAAGGGTGAGGTTAACATTGCCATTGTTGGTAAGTATGTTGATCTAAACGATGCTTATTTGTCCGTCAATGAAGCTTTAAAACATGCCGGTTATGCTGCTGACGATAAAGTTAACATTCACATGGTTGATGCGGGTACGATTAACAGAGACAACGTTTCTAAGAAGTTAAAGGGAATGGACGGAATCTTGGTTCCTGGTGGATTTGGTAATCGAGGGGTCGAAGGAATGATTCAAGCCGCTCGATATGCTAGAGAAAATGATGTTCCTTATTTAGGTGTTTGCCTTGGAATGCAGATTGCTACCATCGAATATGCTAGAGACGTTGTGGGTTATAAGGATGCCAACTCAACTGAATTTGATCCGCAAACTAAGCACAATGTGATTGATCTCATGGCCGATCAAAATGATGTTACTGATGCTGGTGGAACTCAACGCTTGGGTGCTTATAAGACTAAGTTAAAAGCAGGGAGTAAAGCCGCCGGTGCATACGACAACAAAAGGGAAATCTCAGAGCGTCATCGTCATCGTTATGAATTCAATAATAAATTTAGAAAAGACCTGGAAGATGCTGGCTTAGTTATTTCTGGGACCTCACCAGATGATCACTTGGTTGAAGTGGTCGAAGTTCCTGATAATCACTTCTACGTTGCAGCACAATACCATCCCGAATTTTTATCACGTCCAAATCGTCCCGAGGGATTATTCAAGGCGTTTGTCGCCGCTTCCGACAAAGAACACATGCATAATCACAAGAAGTAACCAGGCTTCTTTATAATCTTAATAAAATAATTTCTGATTTTGTATTGTGTTTTGGTGAAAACTTTCCTATGATTATTATTAAAAGATATGATATAAGTGAGGATTACCAATTATGACGATACTAAAAATATCAGGAGGACATCCTCTATATGGCGACGTTACCGTTGGCGGAGCTAAGAATAGTACGGTCGCTTTGATACCGGCCGCTATTTTGGCGGATAGTCCAGTGGAACTTGACATGGTTCCCGATATCCTGGATGTGCATAATCTCATGCTAATCCTCCAGTCGATGAACGTAACATCTGATTTTTCAGATGGTGTCTTAAACATTGATCCAACTAATATACTTGAGGGTGAGTTGCCCGGTAAAGCAATTAAAAGTCTACGTGCTTCCTATTATTTTATGGGAGCGCTTCTTGGCAAGTTTCATCGTGCCACGATTAGTTTCCCTGGTGGAGACAATATTGGACCACGGCCAATTGACCAGCACATTCGCGCCTTTAAGGCCTTGGGTGCAGAAGTCAATGAAAGTGATGATTCGGTCGATATTAATGCAACGGAAAATGGACTTCATGGGGCTTCAATTTTCTTTGACATGGTCTCGGTTGGAGCGACGATCAACACGATTCTAGCAGCGGTAAAGGCTGATGGGGTTACTACCATTAGTAATGCCGCTAAAGAACCGGAAATCATTGATATTGCATCGTTTTTGAATAGTATGGGAGCTAAGATCAGAGGAGCTGGGACCGACGTCATCAGGATTCAAGGCGTTGATCATCTCCAGGCCAAGGCGACGCATACGATTATCCCTGATCGAATTGAAGCGGGGACATACTTGACGTTAGCCGCCGCTGTTGGGAAGGGAATTAACGTTAAGAACGTAATTCCTGAGCATTTACAAGCCTACACAGCTAAGTTGATTGAAGCCGGCGTTCAATTAGAAGTTGGCGAAGACAGTATTTATGTTCCAAAGACTGGGAAATTAAATGGTATCGAGATTAAAACGGCACCATTTCCAGGATTTGCAACGGATTTACAACAACCAATTACCCCCATGCTGTTTAAAGCAGACGAGGATAGTGTGATTCACGATACGATTTATCCGGAACGTCAGAATCACATTGCCCAGCTCCAGAAGATGGGGGCTAATATCAAGGTCAATCCAACTGATAATTCAATTATTATCAGTAAGAGTGAGAACCTCCATGGGACAACCGTTCAAGCCGGAGAGATCCGCGCTGGGGCATCCTTGGTCATTGCTGGGCTGATGGCTAGTGGTAAGACCGTCATTGAAAATGCGGACAATATTTTACGCGGATATGATAATATTACTAATAAATTAACCAATCTACACGCTAACGTCCAGATGATTGACCAGGACGACTAACGCCTGGGTCCTATTGCGTACGTCAAAAAATAATGTTAAGCTATTATGGTTGATGTTATATTCGATAATCAATCTCTGAACTGTGTTTAGGGCAAAAGGAGCGAAATATTATGAAAAAAGGAATTCATCCAGATTTTCATCAAGTTGTTTTTCAAGATTCAAGTACTGGATTTAAGTTCATTACTGGTTCAACTGCAACCTCTGATGAAACCGTCAAAATGGACGACGGCAACACTTACCCATTAATCCGAGTTGAAATTTCATCTGATTCACATCCATTCTACACTGGTAAGCAAAAGTTCAACCAAGCAGATGGTGCGGTCGATCGTTTCAACAAGAAATATGGTCTTGCCGACAAATAATAATAAATAAAAAGAGCCAACTTTTAGTTGGCTCTTTTTTTGTCTAAATTTAGTTTACGGTCTTCTGTTCGTTTCTGGTTTCGTTTAATACTAACAAGAAGTTAATGAAGACAAGGATCGCGGTTGAAATGAACACACTTGAGTAATCAAACAAAGAAGAAACAATGGAGCCGATGATGGGTCCGATACAGTTTCCAGCTGCTTGCATGGACTGGTTCCAGCTAAAAATCCGACCAGTAACGTTAGATGGGGTGTTTTTAGCCAAAATGGTTTGAACGGCAGGTAACATACAGGCGTTGGAGATTCCAATTAGGAATCTGAGTCCCATTAATTCCCAGACGTTGGTTACAAACGCCATGGGGATGTAGACCAAGATGGCAAAGATGAAACCGCCTAGCATAATCTTGGAGGTCCCGATTCGATCGCCTAATGCTCCCAGTTTGGGGGCGGCAAAAAGCGTGGCAATCCCCGGAACTGCGGCAACAATTCCACTGTAGAAGGTGACTTGAGGACTATTGTGCATGATTTCTTTGACGTACAGTGACAGAATGGGTGAAATGGAGAAATTAGAGGCTTGAATAATCAGGGTGGTCAAGAACATTCCAAAAATCAGTTTGACGTTTGAAAGTTCGAAAATAACCTGTTTGGTAGATAGGTTATCTTCTTTTGCAACCGGTTTAAAGTGTTCTTTAACGAAAAATAGCGTGACAAAAAAGACGGAAATGAGTAAACCACCAGTAATGAAGAAGGTAAGACGATAACTAAAGACAGAAGCTAAGATTCCGCCAATGAAGGGACCAAAAAGGGTTCCTGAGACGTTGCCGGTGGTTAAAATTCCAAGGGCTTTCCCACTTTCTCGCTTTGGTACCTGAGTCGCAAGTAAGGCGTTGGCATTGCTCATGTATCCAGAGAAGATTCCTTGAATAAATCGAAGGGCAATTAACTGCCAAACAGCAGTAACAAAGCCCATCAATATTAGACAGATTGCCATTCCAAGTGATGCTCGTAAAAGCATCACTTTTCGTCCGTATCTGTCAGCCAAAGATCCCCAAATGGGAGAGACGACGGCGGTAACAATGAAAGAGGCTGAGAAAGCAAGCCCACTATAGATACTTAGTTGACTAGAATTATAGTGGCCTAGGGTAGCGATGAACAAGGAGAGAAAAGGCATGACTTCACTAAAACCTAATCCATTCATGAACATCCCAAACCATAGTGCTACTAGGTTTTTGTGCCATATTTCTGAAGGAACCGGATCAGAGATTGGGGCTTTATTCTGATTCAAATGATTCGCTTCCTTCCTGTTTGCTGTTATGATGTTCTTGCATGTACTTTAGCCACAAGGGCAAAGATTGATCCAGCATTTGATAGGTATCCTCAAATCGATGGGTATACCAAGGATCAACGATGTTGACTCCCTTTTTACCGGGAACAATGTCCATGCATAAATGAAGCTTATTCCATTGACTTTTGGGGATCATCTTTTTAAGATCACTGATATTGTAGTCATCCATGGTAATAATGTAATCAGCATGATCGATGTCGTAAGCGGTGATTGGGTGGGATTGTTTCCCACTATAATCTAAGTGATGAGCGTCCATGGTTTTTTGAGCACCAGGATGAGGACGACTACCCGCTTCATCGTTTTCGGTGGCAGCTGAACTTACTGAATAATGATTTGAAAGTCCTTTATTTATAAGCATTTTTTTAAACATTGCTTCTGCCATGGGAGATCGACATATGTTCCCCAAGCAGACAAATAAAACGTTAGTTTTTTTCATAATCCACACTCCCGAAATTTAAATCGTTATTACTATATTAACAGTAATTGAACTTCATATATATAAAAATGAATGCTAATTATAACGTAAGAAAATGACGTGAGTTGGAAAAATGGTTATTAAAATCTTATTTTATGGTGAAAGGGGTAATAAGGATTGGAGCAAGACAAATATGTTAATTAACACAGTGTATTTTCAGGTTAATCCAGTTAAGAATTTTGCCTACAGTTGGGGAATTCTTCCGTTGGATTTTTTAAACGGAATTAAGAACGATCCCCAAAATATTATTTTATTAAATGATGATTATCGTTACGCAAATGATTTCAATATGTCCACTAAATTTGATTTAATTACCGGTCAAAATGAAATTAGAGAGTACATGATTAACAATAAAATTAGTACCAAGAAATGGGTTGATTTTAGAAACCGGGAGGATCTGGATTCTTTAAATGAGGATGAAATCGCAGATTTATTGTACTTGAGTCACATGGGTATCCCACTCAATCAAACGAGTCCATTTTCGGTTAAATTGAAGAATCAATTTGTGTTTTTGGGTGAATCCACTGGCTTTACAAAGGTATACATGCGTCATTTTAGTGCCATTAATCAAATTTTAGCTGTCTGCATTAAACGGCATCTAAAAAAGCAGTGGAACAGTAGACGAATGTTCGTAAAGTCAGTGCCGTTTAGGGATATCGACGAACGTACCATGACCAAGTTGTTAAAACTGGGAATTACGGGAGTTATTATTCCGTGTGATATGATAGTTATGAAGAGACCAAAGCTTGAGATTCCCTTAATGAGACACAAAAAACGATCTCCAAAGGTAATTTGGAACTCTTATGACCAGTTGAAAAGTGGAGCCTTTAAAGTTGGTCAAATTACTTATGATATTTCCACTAAAACGTGGGAACTTCAAAGAGACGTTGATGATGAGGGAGAATTAAACGATTTGGTTTAAACCAGCTGAGTCGCTTTTTTATTGATTTTTTTCTGATATACTTTAAATGCATTTACATCGAATTAAGAGGAGTTTTTGTTATGAAAATGAACCTTTTAGAGGTTGCAAAATCCGTTAATGGTGACTTGAATTCAAAAAAATACGAAAACGTTGAAATAACGGGAGTTTCGTTTGATAGTCGGAAATTAAAACCGCATGATCTTTTTGTTCCACTCACTGGGAATCATGATGGGCACGATTTCATTGCTAGTGCCATCAAAAACGGGGCTAACGCAACGTTTTGGAGTCAAAGTCGAATTAGTGATGTTCCGAAGGATTTTCCGGTTATTTTAGTCGATGACACACTAAAGGCCCTACAGGATCTCAGTCGACACTATTTAAATAAGATTAACCCTAAAGTGGTGGCAATTACCGGAAGTAATGGCAAGACCACTACTAAAGACATGATTGCTTCAATTCTTGCCACTCAGTTTAATGTTACTAAGACGCACGCTAACTTTAATAATGAGATTGGAGTCCCGATTACGATCCTTTCCATGGAATCTAACACAGAATATTTGGTGGTAGAGATGGGGATGGATCGACCCGGCCAACTTGACTTTTTAAGTAAGCTAGTTAAGCCTGACATCGCCGTCATTACCATGATTGGGGAAGCTCACATTGAGTTTTTCGGAACCCGTGCTAAGATTGCGGATGCCAAAATGGAGATTACCCATGGACTTAGGCCAGATGGGGTGTTTGTCTATGACGGTGACGAACCCTTATTAAACGAACGGGCTAAATCACTTGACGTTGAAAAGTTGACCTTTGGAAGAAAAGACACTAACGATATTTACCCAAAGGATGTCTATGACGGCGACCACGAAACGACGTTTAAGACCAATCGGTTTGGAAACATGAAATTCACCATTCCGCTAATTGGTGACTATAACGTCAACAATGCACTTGCTTCCATTGAAGTTGGTGAACTAGCGGAAATCCTGCCGGCCAACATGAAATCAGCACTAGACCATGCCAGTTTTACTAATAATCGAACTGAATGGGTTAAGGGTCAAAATGGTGAAATGATTTTAAGTGACGTATATAATTCGAACCCATCAGCTCTAAAAGCCGTTTTAAAGGCGTTTCAATCCACTCATTTACAAGGGAAGCGAGTTGCAGTTCTAGGTGACATGCTGGAACTTGGTGATAAGGGAGTGGAGATGCATGAGGATATTTCTGATGCAATCGATCCGCAATTGATTAACCAGGTTTACCTAGTTGGACCACTTATGAAGTCTCTATATCAAATGTTGCAAAAAAAATATCCCAATCAAAATGCCCTTCATTATTATCCAGTTGATCAGCTTGATCAATTAGCTAAAAGCCTAGACTCCCAGTTGTCTACTGGGGATGAAGTCTTGTTAAAAGGGAGTCACGGAATTCACTTAGAACGAGTTTTAAAAGCGTTAGAATAGGTTCTTCGGTTTGTGAAATTAGGCCAGATGGTGTAATATGTTTTAGACACGTAATCGCTGAAGAATATAGAAATAAATGTGAATCAGACGATTTGCGCATTATGGAAAACGGATTTTTTCCAAGCAAATCATTGAATTCACAATTGTAGTTTCAATAGGAGGAACACATTTGAAGTTTAAAGATTTAGGACTATCTGATAGTCTATTAAAAGCCGTGGAAAAATCAGGCTTTGACGAACCCACTCCAATTCAGGCTCAGACAATTCCATTATTGTTAAAGGGTCAGGATGTTATTGGACAGGCTCAAACTGGAACTGGAAAAACGGCTGCGTTTGCCCTTCCAATCCTGCAAGAAATCGATCTGAATAATCCAGATGTGCAGGCACTTGTAATTTCACCAACTAGAGAACTTGCCATTCAAACGCAAAAAGAGATGCAACGTCTTGGTGGCGTTGAAGGAGCTCGAGTTCAAGTAGTTTATGGTGGTTCAGATATTCGCCAGCAAATTAGAGATTTGAAGAAGAAGCCACAGATTGTGGTGGGAACTCCAGGACGAATTCTTGATCACATTAATCGTCGCACCTTAAAACTAGGACACGTTAAGTACTTAGTGTTAGATGAAGCCGACGAAATGCTTAACATGGGATTCTTAGATGATATTGAAAGCATCATTAAGAACATTCCAGAAGATCGGCAAACTTTGCTTTTCTCAGCAACCATGCCGGCACCCATCAAACGAGTGGGGGTTCAGTTCATGAGAGATCCAAAGCAGATCACGGTTAAGTCGAAGGAATTAACCACTGACCTAGTTGATCAGTACTACGTTAAGGTTAAAGATAACGAAAAGTTTGATACGATGACCCGTTTGTTTGACGTTCAAACACCCAAGGTTACCATCGTATTTTGTCGAACTAAACGACGAGTCGACGAAGTTTCTAAGGGATTGATTGCGCGTGGTTATCGGGCAGCCGGTCTTCACGGTGATTTAACCCAAAAACGGCGAACTCAGATTATGAACGAATTTAAGAACGACAAGATTAATTATTTAGTGGCTACTGATGTGGCTGCTAGAGGAATTGATGTTTCGGGTGTCACTTACGTTTATAACTTTGATATTCCCCAAGATCCAGAAAGTTATGTCCATCGAATTGGACGAACTGGTCGTGCCGGTCATCATGGTACCTCAGTAACGTTTGTCACTCCAAATGAGATGAGTTATTTAAGGGGAATTGAACGACTTACCAAAGTTAGGATGCTTCCTTTAAAGCCACCTTCAGAAGACGAAGCCCTTGCTGGTCAGTTAAAATTTGCTGAAGATGATATTGAAAAGTTAGTAAAGAAGACGGATACTGCCAAGTTTGAGCGGGTCGCAAAAAAGCTCCTTGAAAAGTATGACAGTGTCGATTTGGTTTCTGCTCTTTTGAATGACATGACAAGAGATCAGGTTAAGGTTCACATTACGGCCGAAAAACCACTTAAAAATCATGGTGGCTTTGGTGGTCATCGTGGTGGCGGTTATCGCGGTAAGAGAAATGACCGGAACAGTCACAAACGCTTTGGCAATCATCGCGGTGGTCACGACTCAAGACGTCGTGATTCACGAGGTCATAATGGTGGTAACCACGGTAAATCAAAGAATTTTGTCATTAAGAATAAGTAGCAAAGAGAGAGCCTTCTTGGTTCTCTTTTTTATTTAGAAAATTAATTTATTAAGTGTTATAATAATTATCAAAGAATAATTAGATAGTACTTTATTCGAGGAAGTATACGTTATGGCAGTGGGAAGAAATCGAAATGCACAACTAGTTATTGATGAAGATGCCATTTTTCATAACATTAGTGAGGAACGAAAACGATTGGATGCCAAGTCGGATCTATTCATGGTCGTCAAGGCTAATGCTTATGGACACGGTGCGGTTCAAGTAGCGAGGATTGCTAAACAAGCAGGAGCTACTGGTTTTTGTGTTGCCATTTTAGACGAAGCAATTCAGCTTCGAGAAGCTGGATTTGTGTCTGAACCCATTCTTGTTTTGGGTCTTTGTGACCTTTCAAATGTTCCATTAATTGCGAAGTACAATGTTTCGGTTACGGTGAGCTCAATTGATTGGATTAAGCAGGCAGCTAATTTAGCTGAGCAACTGAAATTAAAGAACAAGATTAGGGTTCATTTGGCTTTGGATACTGGAATGGGAAGGATCGGACTCCAAACTGTTTCAGAAGTTAGAGATGCAATAGTTGAGTTGAACCGAACTAGCGAGTATATTGACTTTGAGGGAGTATTTACTCATTTTTCTACCGCAGATAGCGCTAATGATGATTATTTTAAGTATCAATTGGATAATTTTAACGAATTGATGACTGCGATTCCCGATAAACCTCGTTATGTTCACGTGGCAAATTCAGCTACTAGTATGTGGCATAAAGCAGCGGGTGGAAACATGGTCCGCTTTGGAGTGGCTGGCTATGGTTTGAATCCATCGGGGGTTGAGATTGCTTCACCATTTAAGTTGAAACCAGCACTGAGCTTTACCAGTGAGTTAGTTTACGTTAAAGAGGTTAATGCTGGTCGTTCAATTGGATACGGTGCAACTTATACATCCAACTCAAAGGAGTGGATTGGAACGGTTCCTGTTGGATATGCAGACGGAGTTCGTCGCTCGATGCAGGGATTTTCACTTCTAGTAGATGGACAGTATTGTCCAATTGTCGGAAGAGTATGTATGGATCAACTGATGGTGAAGTTACCACATCAGTTACCAATTGGAACGAAGGTGACCTTGGTGGGAACTGATCATGGTCATACTATTACTCTCCAAGACGTTGCCGACTATTGTCATACTATTCACTATGAGATTGCATGTGGGTATTCGGATCGATTACCACGGGTGTATAAATCAAGTAATCATTTGAAGTAACTATTTGTAAGGAGGAGTTCTCCATGACATACAAATACACGATTGATGCTATTTGGTCTCAGAAAAATGAAGAATATTTCACCAAACTAGGACTTTCTTTTGACAACCACAAAGTTGCCATGGACTGTGACTCGTTTGATAAAGACCCTCTAATTAATTCTTTAATTTATGGCTACTCAATCATGGCCAATCTAAATTCAATAATTGTTGATGAATATTCTCCATGTGAGGATGAGATTGCAAGACGGCTCTTTGACAATTATGAAGACGAGAAGTCACGGTTGTAAGTTTATTTATGCGGAAGGAATAGTCTATGGAAAACGTTGAAATTAAACGTGGCGATATTTTCTATGCAGACTTATCTCCAGTCGTTGGTTCTGAACAGGGTGGAATGCGACCAGTTTTGGTAGTCCAAAATAACGTTGGAAATCATTATAGTCCCACTGTGATTGTAGCCGCAATTACGGCTCGGATTACTAAGCCAAAGATGCCTACTCACGTGGGTATTACACCTCAGAATGCCGGAATTGAGAAGAGTTCGGTGATTCTGTTAGAACAAATTAGGACGATTGATAAGCAGCGTCTTAAAGATCATGTCACTCATTTAAGTAAAGATATCATGAGAAAAGTTGATGCTGGTCTTAGTTTAAGTCTAGGGCTCAGTCAGAGCACGCACGAAGTCTGATGATACATAAGATACAAAAAAGAACGTGGAATAATTCCACGTTCTTTTTTGTATCTAATTTTCTTCAATTGGAGTTTCTTTTGATTCTTGTTTTAGATCTTCAACTTCCGGAACTTTGAATCCCTTTCGTTCTAGAGCTGCAATGATGCGGTCCAGACGATCCTTAGTCACCTTAGACGGGAGGGTAAACATGGTTCGATAGACCGTTTTACCAGAACGATCAACTGAATCCAAGCTGATCACACTTGAAATGGCGGTATATCTAGTAATAATGTGAGCCATCTCTTCTAAGTCCCCACGTTCACCAGGTGAGACAACTGAAATCACGTAGCTACCAAATTTCACGTTCCATGATTGTGACAAGCTTTCCATCAATTTCGTGTGAGTTAAAATGCCATAAAAATTGTTGAACTCGTCAAGAACGGCAATGTATGGAAGATCCTTAATCGTAAAGAAGACCTTGAAAAAAGCTGAATTCAGGTTAACAAATTTAGTTTCGTTTCTAATCAGGGTCATAACCGAGTCGGACATCTTGCCGCCATCGGCTTCGTGTTTGTAGATGTGCATGCGATAAATGTTACCCTTGAAGGCTTTATGAGTGGCATCTAAAACGGGAATGCAACGAAAATGATTCTTTTCCATTAATTTTAATGCGGTGTCGAGATCAGTGTTTTCATCAACAGTAATCAGGTCACTTTTAGGTTTAACTAAAGATTGCAAAATCATGGCTAAGGCTCCTCACATAAGTAATTTCTAATTAATATTAACACAAAATAACTGGGAGCATAAAAAAACAGACATAAATGTCTGTTCTTTTTAAACTTATTTTTAAAGGTTGATGGTCTTCATACCCTTAGCAATGGTTTCTTTTAAAGTTTTAGCTGAAGCACTCATCTTGTCTTTTTCGTCATCACTTAATGGAACTTCAAGGACTTTGGCAACTCCTGAAGCATTAACAATGGCAGGAGTTCCAATGTAAATATCGGACAAACCGTATTCACCATTCATTGGGGCACCGATTGGTAAAACGGTGTTTTCGTCTCTTAAAATGGCCTTTGAAATTCTCATCAAAGCAGTTCCAACTCCGTAGAAAGTAGCACCCTTCTTGTTAATTATGTCGTAGGCCTTGTTTCTAGTTTCGTCTTCCATTTTCAATAAGTCGTCCTTGCTAACACCATTTTGTTTAGCAAATTCAACCAATGGAACGTTTCCGATTGAAGCTTCATCAATATCAGCAAATTCTGAATCACCGTGTTCACCCATAACGTAAGCATTAACGCTTTGTGGGTTAACGTTTAACTTCTTACCAACGGCAACTTGGAAACGTGAGGTATCAAGTGATGTACCTGAACCAAAGACACGGTTTTTAGGAAAGCCAGAAATCTTTTGGGTTGCGTAGGTTAAAATGTCAACGGGGTTAGCAGCAATTAAGAAGATTCCATCAAAACCAGAATCAACAACTGGCTTAACGATGGTAGTCAAAATCTTCAAGTTTTTGTTAACCAGGTCAAGTCTAGTTTCACCGGGCTTTTGTGGAGCTCCAGCAGTGATCACAACTAAATCAGCGTCTTTACAGTCACTGTAGTCACCAGAGTAGATCTTTTTTGGAGAAGTGAAAGGTTGGGCATCTTCAAGGTCCAATGCGTCTCCTTCAGTTCTGTTTTTGTCGATATCAACAACGACAAATTCTTCGGCGATCCCTTGTTGCATCATTGCGAATGCGTATGATGAACCAACGGCACCATCACCAACTAAAACAACTTTTTCGTGTTTTTCAGCCATAATATTTCTCCCTTTTGAAATTAGTTTGTTCACAAACCGATTATATCATGAACGAATTTATTTATACAGAACCATATTCTTAATGGTACGGGATCAGCTCAAATCGTTAATCTATTATGATACAATAAACATGATTAAGCCGAGTGAGTAATTATTCATTTCGGCCATTTTAGGTTAATTAGAAGTAAATGGGAGACAATAGCAATGAAAATGATTGTGGGATTAGGCAACGTTGGTGCTGAATTTGATGGTACCAGGCATAACACGGGGTTTATGGTGGTTGATAAGTTTGCTGATCAAAACCAGATTGCGATTAATAAACAAAAGATGGATGCCATGTATGGTACGGGAATAGTCAATGGTGAAAAGGTAATGGTAGTCAAACCAACGACGATGATGAATGATTCAGGGCGCGCAGTTCATCCGTTGATGCAATTTTTCAAATTAGATCTTGATGATTTAGTGATTGTTTACGATGACATGGATTTACCAGTGGGACGAATTCGGCTAAGAAACCACGGTTCGGCTGGTGGTCATAATGGAATCAAAAGTATTATTGCTCACCTTGGGACCGATCAGTTTAATCGGATTAAGATTGGGACTAGTCATCCCAAACGTGAAAGTGTTGTGAACTATGTCTTGAGTAAATTTAGTCTGGAACAACGGGCACCGTTTTTAGAAGCGGAGGATCATGCGGTTAAAGCATTAGACGAGTGGGTTTCTGGTACTCCCTTCAGTAAGTTAGAAAATCAGTTTAATTAATTCGTATAATTAATAAAAGAGGAGATGAGTTTTTGAAGCTAGATGAAACGTTAAAAGAAATGCCACAGTATGAAAAAATCAGTTCAAACCTTGCTCCTGATACCAAGCAACTGATCACTGGGACTAGTGGATCCGCTCGTACTCTATTATTAAAACAATTAATTAATGATAAGCAAAAACCTACGATATACGTAACCGATACGATGAACCATGCGGATCAAATTACCGAGTCCTTTAATGAAGTAATGGATTCAGATCAGGTCTTTGAGTTCCCGGCTGAAGAACTCGTCGCGGCAGAGATTGCAACCAGCTCTCCGCAGTATCGAGCTCAAAGAGTGCGGGCCCTAAACGCGCTTGAGTCAGGGAAACCAGTGGTGGTGATTGTTTCAACGGCTGGTCTTAAACGATATCTACCAGAGCCAGCTAGTTTTAATCAAGCCCAATTACACGTCAAGGTTGGAGACGACTTGGACCTTATCAAACTTCAACAACAGTTGGTTCAAATGGGTTACGAGAAGAAGAACATGGTTTCCGCCCCCGGTGAATTTGCTAATCGTGGGTCAATTTTGGATATCTACCCACTTAATTCGGACTATCCAATTCGGATTGATTTTTTTGATACGGAAGTGGATTCCATGCGTTATTTTGATGCTGCTACCCAACGAAGTGTGGCAAATATTGATGAGATTAGTGTGCTACCGGCTTCTGATTTTTTACCCAGCGAAAGCGATCGCAAGCATGGAATCAAGGAACTTTCCAAACGATTGAACCAAACCATCAAAGACGACGGCAGTGACGTTTTAGTTGATAACATTCAACAGGTGATTGACGGGCTCAAAGGCCAATCGATTGACCAAAAATGGAGTGAGTATAGTCAGTTTATTTTTGAAAAGGAAACCTCAATTTTAGATTATTTACCTGAAAATGGAATGGTAGTCTATGATGACTACAGTCGCATAAGGGATGCCAATAAGCAACTTGAAAGTGACGAACAGAACTGGCGTGATTCAGTTGAAGATAATCATGAACTGTTTTCTGACCAGAAACTGTCGCTTAATTTTAGAACGGTTACTAGCAGTGACCATCATGCGACCTTGTTATTTTCTTTGTTTCAAAAGGGACTAGGGCGAATGAAGCTTTCTGACATCATCGACATCAAGGTTCACCCAATGCAGCGTTTTTTTGGACAAATGCCGATGTTTAAAGCAGAAATGCAACGTTATCAAGCTGAGAAACGAACCGTGGTCATTGCCGTTAGTGATGAAAAACGAGTGGAAAAGGTTTCGTCAACGTTGAGTGATTTTGGTGTTGATGCCATTCAATCAACCACTGATAACATTATTAAGGGAAAAACTCAGATTGTTTCAGCTAACCTAAAAAATGGCTTTGATTTGCCGGCCGCTAACCTAGCGCTTGTTTCTGAATCAGATATGTTTAAGCGGGTGAATGAACAAGGGAAAAAGAAACGAGTTAGAAGACAGACCTTTTCTAATGCAGAGCGAATCAAAAGCTATACCGATTTAAAACCCGGTGACTACGTTGTTCACGTTAATCACGGAATTGGACGATACGATGGGATGAAGACCATGGAAGTCGATGGTAGGCATCAGGACTATATGACTTTGACCTATCAAAAGGGTGCCAAGATCTACGTTCCCGTTGACCAACTGAATTTGGTACAAAAATACGTTTCATCTGAGGACAAACATCCAAAGATTAATAAACTTGGTGGAACGGAATGGGCCAAGACCAAACGGTCAGTCGCTTCTA
Source organism: Fructilactobacillus sp. X8R1C1 (assembly GCF_059900945.1). NCBI lineage: Bacteria > Bacillati > Bacillota > Bacilli > Lactobacillales > Lactobacillaceae > Fructilactobacillus > Fructilactobacillus sp. X8R1C1. The sequence goes on from NZ_JBWXVH010000004.1 coordinate 190,538, forward strand.
AGGTGGAAGACATTGCTGATGATCTGGTTGACTTGTACGCTAAACGGGAGGCCGAGTCGGGGTATGCCTTTCCGGTTGATGATCAATATCAGGCTGTGTTCGAGCAGGCGTTTCCATACACGGAGACACCCGATCAGCTGCGAAGTACTGATGAAATAAAGAAGGATATGGAAAGTCCTCATCCAATGGACCGTTTACTGGTTGGAGACGTGGGCTACGGAAAGACTGAGGTAGCCTTGAGAGCGGCCTTTAAAGCCGTTGAAGCCGGGAAACAGGTGGCTTTTCTAGTGCCGACAACGGTACTAGCTCAACAACATTATGAGACCATGGTTGAACGATTTAATGGTTTTCCGGTTAAAATCGGAGTTCTCTCGCGTTTTGACACGCCCAAACAGACCCGCCAAACCATTCAAGACCTAAGGGACGGAAAAATTGATATCGTGGTTGGCACCCACCGTTTGCTGTCTAAAGACGTGAAGTTCAATGACTTAGGTCTTTTAATCGTCGATGAGGAACAACGATTTGGGGTTAAACACAAAGAAAAAATCAAGGAATTGAGGTCGGATGTTGACGTGTTGACGCTAACTGCCACACCAATTCCACGGACTTTAAACATGTCAATGATGGGCGTTCGTGACCTATCAGTCATTGAAACGCCTCCGGCTAATCGCTATCCGATTCAAACCTACGTGATGGAACAAAATGAGGGTTCGATTGTGGACGGAATCAGACGGGAGATGCAACGCGGGGGACAGGTCTTTTATTTGCATAATCGGGTTAAAGATATTGATCAGACGGTCGACAAGTTGCAGACCCTTTTGCCTGATGCGCGGATTGCTTCCATCAACGGCCAGATGTCCGAAAATCAAATGGAAGGGATCCTGTACGACTTTGTTAACGGAGATTATGATGTGTTGGTTACGACGACCATCATCGAAACGGGAGTTGACATTCCTAATGCGAATACCCTGTTCGTTGAGGATGCGGATCGGATGGGACTCTCCCAGCTTTATCAGATTCGGGGAAGAATTGGTCGAAGTAATCGAGTAGGACAAGCTTACTTTATGTACCAGCCAAATAAAGTGTTGACCGAAGTTTCTGAGAATCGACTAGAAGCCATCAAGGATTTCACTGAATTGGGTTCAGGATTTAAGGTGGCTATGCGTGATCTTTCGATTCGTGGGGCTGGAAATGTGCTTGGAAAGCAGCAGCACGGTTTTATTAATTCAGTTGGTTATGATATGTATACTAAGATGTTGTCTGATGCTGTCTCCAAGAAGAAGGGCCAGCATCGCGTGGTTGAAAAGTCTGATTCAAAGGTTGAACTCGGGATTGAAGCTTATCTTCCGGCGACTTACATTGAGGATCAGCAACAAAAGATTGAATTATACAAGCGAATCCGACAGATGGATAGTGAGGAACAATTTACCGAACTGCAAAGTGATTTAATTGATCGGTTTGGTGAATATCCTGATGAAGTAGCTAATCTGCTTGAAATTGACCGCATTAAGATGCTTGCCGATTATGATCTGATTGATAAAATTCGCAAAGATCAAAATAATTTAACCGTTACCATGAGTAAGGTAGGAACCCAAAAATTCACTAGTAAGGAAATTTTGAAAGCCATTGCTGATACGGATTTTCGTTCCTCAGTGAAAGTGGTTAACGGGTGTTTTCAAATTAAGTTAGTTGTTCAACCAACGATGAAAGATGCCGATTGGTTGAAACAGCTTTATCAATTTGTCAAAAGCTTGAGTAAAATAAGATTGGATCAAGAAGAACATGAATCAAAAGACAAGTAAAAAGATTGTTAGTGGAACCTTGATCCTTTCGGTAGCTGCCATTATTTCAAAGGTACTAAGTGCCGTTTATCGGATTCCACTGGAAAATTTTGTTGGAAACGTTGGATTTTACATCTATCAGCAGGTTTATCCTATTTATGGGATTGGGGTTGCGTTTGCCTTGACCGGTCTTCCAGCGTTTGTTTCCAAGATGATTGTGGAACGGGAGACTGAAGGGGAGAAACAAACGTTGTTTTTCCAAATCATGGTGATCTTAATGATCATTTCGGTGATTATTTTTGGTGGATTACAGTTATTTTCATCAGAAATTGCTGCTTTAATGGGAGACTTTGAATTAAAACCCGTAATTCAAGCGGTAAGCTGGATGTTTTTGTTGATGCCCCTCTTAGCGGATGTGAGGGGGTACTTTCAATCTAGCATGCAGATGATTCCAACGGCGACTTCTCAAGTGGTAGAGCAGTTTGTGCGGGTTTCAATGATCATTGTGGTAGCCTATTTAGCAGCCGTCCAGCATTGGAACTTATATAAGATGGGGACGTTAGCAATGTTATCGGCTCCATTAGCAGCGATTTTTTCAGCACTTATCTTGGGATATTATGCACGTGACATACTTGCTCATTTTCACTTTCAAGATTTGAAATTTAACTACCTGAAATTAGCGAAGCAAATCATCTTACAGGGTGGTGTGCTTAGTGTTTTAGCTGCTCTAATGGTGTTAATGCAGTTGGTCGATTCATTTACGGTAAAAAATGGGTTGGTAGTAAGTGGTGTAAGTAATCTAATGGCTCAGACCCAAAAGGGGATTTATGATCGCGCTCAGCCCATTGTTCAACTAGGATTAGTGATTGGGACGGCCATTTCTTCAACCGTCTTGCCGCAGATGGCGTATTATCATCATGCTGGAAAAGAAAGGTCATTTAAGACCCTTGTAAACCACAGTATGCGCATTACACTGGTAGTGACGATGGCAGTTACCTTCGGACTGATTAGTATTATGCCTCAATTAAATCATCTCTTGTTTGGGAGTTATGATTTAGACATCACGCTTTCGGTATACTGTTTGAGTATCCTCTTCGCTACGATGGTGACAGCCCTTAACTCGGTTTTACAGAGTATTGATGACTTTAAAAGTACGGGGACCGCTATTTTGTTAGGTCTAATTTGTAAAATAATAATCACTAAGTGGTGCGTAATTCATTTCGGAATCATTGGTGCTTCATTATCAACTATCATTGCTCTGTTAATCGTGTTATTAGTTAACTGGTATACTAGTCCAAAGCGGGTTCATGAGCACATTTTTAGTTGGAAGTTCCTATTAGAGGTATCATTAATCAGTATGGTAATGGTGATTGTCGTTGTTTTAACTGAATTCGGATTGAACCACGTCCTTGGAGATACCAGTCGACTGGTGGATGTTATTAAATTAATGATTGTTATTCCGATTGGGGCATTCGTGTTTTTAGGAATGTGTCTGAAAGGAAAAGTTTTGACTGCTTCGGAGTTAGCGATGGTTCCAATTATGAAACGGTTTGTAGGAGATAAGCAAAAATGAGAATTGATAAATTTCTAAAAATTTCACGGATTATAAAACGTCGTCCAGTTGCCAAAAAGATTGCCGATCAAGGGCGAGTCTTTGTAAACGGCGAGCCAGCCAAATCATCGAGTAAGGTTTCGGTTGGCGATCAAATTCTGATTAAGTTTGGAAATAAAAATTTAACCGTAGAGGTGCTACAACTGTTAGATACCACCAAAAAGTCTGATTCAGACACGATGTATAAGACCATCAGGGAAACCTATGATCGTGACTATCGGGCTGAAAATGATGAATTAGAATAATTATTGTTGAATTAATATTATATTCTGGCTTTACATGTGGTACTATGTTCATATAAATTCGTGGAGGCATTCCTGATGAACAGAAATAACAACGTTGAATACTTGAATTCTGCTTCAAGGAAAAGTAAAGCAAACCAACATCAAAGAGATAATAAGAAGTTAAGTAAAAGAACCAAGCGACTGGTTGCTCTCGTGGCAATATTTGCCGTGGCTTTTTTGGCGCTCGGGTGGCAAATTGTTAGTGGAATGAATCAAATTCACGGTGTGAATGCCCAAATTACCAGAAAAAAACAGGATTACCAGGTTGAAAAACAAAAAGAAAAGAATCTTAATGAACAAATTAAGCTTTTAAATAACAAGAATTATCTTCAAGAATTGATGCGAGCTAAATATTATTATACAAAACCAGGCGAAACTGTTTACAGTTTCCCACAGAATAGTAAGATTGGTAATGAATAGAGGATTACTAGGATGTAATCTTCTTTTATTTTACTTTAAAGGATTATGTTATAATTAACACAACATTTATTAGGAGGAATGGCTTTTTTATGACAATTAAGGTTGGAGAGAAGGTCACTGGGAAAGTTTCAGGAATTACTAATTTTGGAGCTTTCATTGATCTAGGCGATCATAAGACTGGACTAGTTCATATCAGTGAGGTTTCTGATGGTTACGTAAAAGATATTCATGATATTCTGTCGGTTGGCGATGAAGTGACCGTTAAGGTTTTGAGCATTGGGGATGATGGTAAGATTGGCCTATCAATTCGCAAAGCTTCCGATCATCCAGAAAAAGAATCACATCAACATCATGGTGAACATAATCATGATGAGCATTCACACTACGGGCACTCAAATAACGGGAATCATGGACATCGCAGTGGCCGCGACAATCGTAATGGCCATAAGGGTAAGAATGAAAGCTTTGATGATTTGCTTTCAGACTTCATGAAAGAAAGCGAAAGTCGGATGTCCGTCATTAAGAAAAACACAGAAGGAAAACGCGGCGGTCGTGGTGGTCGTCGTAGTTAATGAACGAATAACTGGGCAGATTGCTCGGCTTTTTTGTTTTGGAGGTTAATTTGAATTTACGTAATCAAATTAATTCGTTGGTTAAGAAGAAACAATGGTGGAAAAAAGACGAAAATGTTGTGATTGGGGTCTCAACTGGAGTTGATTCCATGGCTTTGTTAGATTTACTCCAACACTTAAAAGATTTTAAACCTCATATTATTGTTGCTCATGTTAACCACCATTTACGAAAACAAAGTGAGGTTGAAGAACGGTTTCTGATTGATTACTGTAAGAAACACCACCTTGATTTGCGGGTTGGCAATTGGAATCACGACCAGATTAGGAGTGGGGTGGAGAATCAAGCCCGTAAGTTTCGCTATCATTTTTTTGCGGAAGTCATGAATGATTTTAATGCTTCAGTCTTGTTAACGGCTCATCAAGAAAATGATCAAGCCGAGACCATCCTTATGAAACTCATTCGCAGTGGGAATTTGTTTGAGGTTCAAGGAATTAAAGAGAGTCATCCCTTTAATGGAGGAACGATGGTTCGACCATTACTACAGTTTTCGAAAGAATCCATCCGTTTGTATGCTAAAGAACACTCATTAACGTGGTATGATGATAAAACTAACTTTGAAAATACGGTCCTCCGTAATCGGATTCGTAACCAGATTTTACCAGAATTAATTAAAGAAAATCCTAATGTTATCTCTCATTTTGCTAAGTTTGCTAGTAATTTGCAATCGGAACTCGACGGATCAAGTGGTTTCGCTCAAGCTGATCTTTTGAGACATGACTTAAAGATTAAAAGAGATTACGTAAGTGCCAAGTACGATACAACGTCAATTAATCAACTTTCCATTTTACTTCGCGCATTGTTAAAACAGTTGACGTCAACGGTTACTCTTTCTGATAATCAAATTACTGAAATTTTGACTTTAGTTAAAGATTTTGGAAAACCACAGGGAAAATTGCGAATTTCAAATGCTTATTTTTTTGAAAAAAGTTATAATAAAATCATGTTTTTTAAACAATCTCCTAACAATTACGATGATCACCGTGATGAAAGTTCGTTTGTGGTAGAATTAAACCAGTGGAACCGCAACGTTAATGGATTTAATTTTGGTATTTTTGATGAAAATCATGTTCCAAAGGGAAACTTTTGGCGTCGAAGTCATTTTGATTTGGCGGACTCCCAGTTTCCCTTGTCCAAAAGAGCCTTTAAACCGGATGATACCGTTGAACTCAAGAATGGCGGTCATCAGAGTTTAAGAAGATTGTTAATTAATCAGAAAGTTCCAAGTGCCAAGCGACGTCACGTGCAAGTACTGGTGGACAGTAAGGAGAGTGTGTTGGCCGTCATTGGTTATAAGGAAAGCAAGTGGTTGCCTAAGGGTGCAACTCACGGGTATGAACTTTTAATTACGCGAAAGGATATAACAAATGAATGACGATATTGAGCGGGTCTTATATAGTCAAAAAGACATTGCTTCTGCAGTAAAAAGGCTAGGGAAGCAGTTAAGTAATGATTATCGAGACAAAAAGCCACTAGTGGTTTGTGTGCTGACTGGGGCAGTGTTATTTATGAGCGATATTATTCGCCAGATGGACATATACCTAGATCTTGATTTTGTCGATGTTTCAAGCTATAAGGGTGGGACTGCTTCAACCGGAAAAGTTGAGCTCATCCGTGATCTTGATGGTGATGTTAGTGGCCGCGATATCATTTTTGTTGAAGATATTATTGATACAGGACGCACCCTTCAATTTCTTGAGGATTTGGTTTCAGCTCGAGGAGCTAATTCAATTAAAGTTTGTACCATTTTTGATAAACCTGAGGGAAGAGTTGTCCCTGCCAAGGCAGATTATGTGGGTTTTAACGTTCCAAATGAATTTATTGTCGGTTATGGACTTGATTACAAGGGTTTTTATCGTAACTTACCGTACATTGGAATTTTAAAACCTTCAATTTATTCGGCCTAAACGGTCGTCCATTTAAAGTAAAAGTGATAACATTCTATTTGTTATCTTTTCGAGAAATTAGATTGGGAGGCACAAATGAAAAATAATAAAAATGGGCTTTTTAAGAGTAGCCTATTTTATATCATCATCTTTGTGGTTGTCATGGGTGTGATTATGCTTGTCACTGGTGGTGGCAGCGGATCACAAAGCACTCAAACTCAGGGAATTCGTTCAAGTCAATTTACAAATGATTTGCAGACGAACAAGGTTAAAAACTTCTCTGTTCAACCTTCTGGCGGTGTATATAAAATAACTGGTCAGTACAAGAAGCCCCAAAATGTTAAGCAGAAAAATAACGGAATTCCGCTTAATTTTAGTAATGGAAAACTTACCAAGTCGAGCAACAATACTTACACTAAGGTAAATGGATTCACTACTAGCATTTTAAAGAATGACTCATCGGTTAGTCAGATTACCAAGTTAGCTAATAAGAATAAGGTGCCGATGAGTACTAAAGAAACACAATCGAATAGCTTTTGGTTAAACTTAGCAATATCAGTTCTACCATTATTAATCTTCATTTACTTGTTCTACATTATGATGAAGCAAGCTGGTGGAGCAGGTGGTGGCGCTGGTGGTGTCATGAAAGTCGGAAAGAGCCAGGCTAAACCAGTTAAGAGTAATGTTAAGTTTAGTGACGTTGCTGGTGAAGATGAAGAAAAACAAGAACTGGTCGAAGTTGTTGAATTTTTAAAGGATCCAAAGAAGTTTACTAAGCTGGGTGCCGTTATACCAAAAGGTGTCTTGCTTGAGGGACCTCCGGGTACTGGTAAGACGCTGTTAGCCAAGGCGGTTGCCGGTGAAGCAAACGTTCCATTCTACTCATTATCAGGGTCTGATTTCGTTGAGATGTTCGTTGGGGTTGGTGCGAGTCGTGTTAGAGACTTGTTTGCTCAAGCTAAGAAGAATTCACCGGCCATCATCTTTATTGATGAAATTGATGCCGTTGGACGAAAACGTGGATCCGGAATGGGGGGCGGTCACGATGAACGTGAACAAACCCTTAACCAGTTGTTGGTTGAAATGGATGGTTTTACTGGTAATGAAGGTGTTATTGTCATTGCCGCCACGAACCGTTCTGATGTTTTAGACCCAGCCTTAACTCGTCCAGGTCGTTTTGATCGGAAAATCTTAGTTGGTCAGCCTGATGTTCGTGGACGAGAAGCAATTTTGAAAGTTCATGCCAAAGACAAACCACTTGCTTCTGATGTTGACCTTCATGAAATTGCTAAACAGACTCCCGGATTTGTTGGTGCTGATTTAGCGAACTTGCTAAATGAAGCTGCCTTACTGGCCGCGAGAAATGGTGATAATGAGATTAATGCGGCTGATATGGATGAAGCTGAGGATCGTGTTATTGCTGGACCAGCTAAACGTAATAAGGTTATTAACGAACACGAACGTCAAATTGTGGCTAACCATGAAGCTGGTCATACCATCGTTGGTTTAGTATTAAATGACGCTCGAGTTGTTCATAAGGTTACCATTGTTCCAAGAGGTCGTGCTGGTGGATATGCCATCATGCTGCCTAAGGAAGACCAACAATTGATCTCAAAGAAGAACGCTCAAGAACAATTAGCTGGGTTAATGGGTGGTAGAACTGCTGAAGAAGTCGTTTTCCATTCTGAATCATCTGGTGCTTCAAATGACTTTGAGCAAGCCACTAATCTTGCTCGTGCCATGGTTACTCAATATGGAATGAGTGACAAGATTGGAACCGTGGAACTCGAAAGTCCTAACCAAGATCCATACGCTGCTCCTAAGTACTCACAGGAAACCGCAGCTAAGATTGATGATGAAGTGAAGTACTTTATTGATGAAGCTCATGGTGAAGCTAAGGAGATTATTGAGGGTCATCGTGATCAGCACAAGGCAATTGCGGATGCGTTGCTTAAATACGAGACGTTGGATGAAAAGGAAATTTTGAGTCTCTACAAGACCGGTAAAATGCCTGAACATTCAACTAATAGTGATGAGTACCCTAGTGAAAATGAAACCTTTGAACAAGCTAAGAAAGCCATTGACGCTAAGGAGCACGAGCACGAAAAGAAACTTGAACAAGAAATTGATCATTCTGAAGAAAAACACGATGAAAATCATGATAGTAATTCAGATCACCAAGATTCTGATAATCAAGATCAATAAACGAAAAGAACGTTGGGATCAAAGCCCACGTTCTTTTTTAATCTAAGGAGGGAATAAAATGAATGATAAAAATGATGTATTAGTTAAGGCACTTACTAAAGATGGGATGTTTCGGGTTTACGGCTTAAACGCGACTGGAATTGTCAGTTATGTTCAAAAAATTCATGATACCTGGAGTACATCAACGGCAGCACTTGGAAGAACGATTGCTGCAAGCTTGATGCTGTCGGCCTCAGTGTTAAAGGGAAAAGAAAGCATGACCGTTCGCTTAAATGGACGTGGTCCAGTCGGCGGAATGGTTATTGATGCTGATGCTAAGGGACACATTAAGGGATACATTCAGAATCCTCACGTTAACTTGCCACTCACAAAGGATGGGAAAGTTGATGTTTCTAAGGGTGTAGGAACGAATGGTTTTTTAGAAGTCGTTAAAAATCAGGGAACAAGTGAGCCTTACACTAGTGATGTTCCACTCGCAAGCGGTAAAATTGGTGATGATTTTACCTTTTATTTAGCAAAGTCAGAACAGATTCCATCAGCCGTTGGAGTTTCAGTTGACATTGACGGAAAAAACAACGTCCAAAGTGCCGGGGGATATTTGATTCAAGTCATGCCTGGTGCTTCTGACGAGGCAATTGATAAGTTGGAGCAGACTTTAAAGAATGCGCCCAGTATTTCGTCAATGTTAGAAAAGGATCCTAATCCTGATCACATTTTGGATGAGTTATTTGGCACGGATAATCTGGACGTTATTGATCATATGCCAGTCGAATTTGTCTGCAATTGTTCCAAAGAAAAATTTGCCAAAGACATTGCGGGAATTGGTAAGAAGGATCTGCAGCAATTGATTGATGAAGATCATGGGGCACAGGTTGTATGTAATTTTTGTGGTAAAAAGTATAACTTTTCGGAAGATGAATTGGTTGATTTATTGAATGAGAAGGATAAGTAGTATCAAAGAGCGTGCTGTCATACGGTTCGCTCTTTTTTGTACTGGTATGGTATTATATAAAATGTTTGGAAACAATTTAGATGAGGTGAAAAAATGGAGTGGAAAATTGGAAACGTAACGATTCCAAATCAATTAGTAGTAGCTCCAATGGCTGGAGTTACGAACTCAGCCTTTAGAATCATTTGTAAAAAGTTTGGTGCGGGATTAGTTGTCTGTGAAATGATTTCCGATCGTGGAATTATGTATAACAACAAAAAAACGTTAAGCATGGTTAACGTTGATCCTAATGAACACCCAATGAGTATTCAGATTTTTGGTGGAACCAAAGAAACTTTAGTGGAGGCTGCTAAGTTTATTGATCAGAAGACGGCTGCTGATATTATTGATATCAACATGGGTTGTCCCGTAAATAAGGTCGTTAAGACCGATGCCGGGGCTAAGTGGCTCCTTGATCCTGATAAGGTTTATGAAATGGTGTCATATGTAACTGCTGCCGTTAAAAAGCCAGTAACGGTTAAGATGCGAACTGGTTGGGATGAGGATCATGTTTATGCGGTGCAAAATGCGCTTGCTGCTGAGGCGGCTGGGGCTTCTGCTGTTGCGATGCACGGTCGAACTAGAAAACAAATGTATACCGGTCATGCTAACTGGGAGATTTTAAAAGAAGTTGCCGATGCATTGACGATTCCGTTCATTGGAAATGGTGACGTGACTACTCCACAACAGGCTAAACAAATGATTGATGAAGTAGGTTGTGATGCAGTAATGATGGGCCGTGCCGTTGAAGGAAATCCCTGGGTTTTGAGGCAAACTGAGCACTATCTAGCAACTGGCGAATTAATCCCGGAACCAAGTGTTGAGAAAAAAATCAACACTGCTAAGGAACATTTGCATGGGCTGGTTCGAATTAAGGGTGAATATGTTGGGCCAAGACAATTCAGAGGTCAGGCCGCTTATTACTTGAAAGGAATTTCTCATTCGGCTCGAACCAAAGTAAAGTTAAACAATGCTGAATCTGAAGCAGAGATGGACCAGATCTTCGATGATTTTCTAGAAAAAGATGCGATGAGAAACGCACGGAAAAATGCATAATTACGATGCTTAACTATGTTATTATGAATGTAAGTTACTAGTTTGGGGGATTTGAATTGGCACAAGAGAAGAAAATGAATGACCAATTAAAAGTTCGTAGAGAAAAGATGCAAGAGCTACGAGATGAGGGAATTGATCCTTTTGGTCATGCCTTTAAGCCAACTTATTTGGCAAAAGATTTAGACAAAGAGTTTGATAAGTACGATAAGGAAGAATTAGAACAAAAAGATGTCAAGGCTACGATTGCTGGACGAATGGTAGCTAAACGGGGCAAAGGTAAAGTTGGATTTGCCGATATCCTTGATCGTTCTGGCAAAATCCAGGTTTACGTTCGAAAAGACGTTGTTGGAGAAGAACAGTATCATATCTTTAAGCGTGCTGACATCGGGGACTTTCTTGGCTTTACTGGTGAAGTAATTAAGACAGACATGGGGCAACTAACCGTTCGTGCGACGTCCATTACTTTCCTATCAAAGGCACTTCGTCCACTTCCTGATAAGTATCACGGATTACAAAATAAAGAACAAAAGTATCGTCAGCGATACCTTGATTTAATCTCAAATCGTGATAGTTTTGAGCGTTTCCAGAAGCGGAGTAAAATTATTAAGGCAGTTCGAAACTTCTTGGATAATAAGATGGACTTTACTGAGGTTGAGACCCCAGTATTACACACTACTGCCGGTGGAGCATCCGCTCGTCCATTTATAACTCATCATAATGCTTTAAATATTGATTTATATTTGCGAATTGCACTGGAACTTCATTTGAAGCGTTTGATTGTAGGTGGCATGGGACGTGTCTACGAGATTGGCCGTGTGTTCAGAAATGAAGGGATGGATAAGGAACACAATCCTGAATTTACTGAACTCGAGACCTATGCGGCATACTTTGATTTTCATGATGTAATGGATGAAACCGAAGGAATTTTTAGAGCCGCTGCCAAAGCCGTTAGTGATGATGGTAAGGTTACGTATCAGGGTGAAGAAGTTGATTTGAACCAAGAATTCGATCGAATTCATATGGTTGATGCCGTGAAAAAATATACGGGAGTTGATTTTTGGCCTAAGATGTCGGATGATGACGCTAAGAAGTTGGCTGATAAACACGGTGTGCACTATGAATCATACTGGAAAGTTGGTCATATCATTAATGCTTTCTTTGAACAGTTCGTTCAACCAAAGCTAAAGAAGCCAACGTTTGTCTATGGTCATCCAATTGAAATTTCTCCTTTGGCAAAGAAAAATGCTGATGACCCAAGATTTACGGACCGTTTTGAATTATATATTCTTGGTAATGAATATGCTAATGCTTTTTCTGAATTAAATGATCCAATTGATCAACGTCAACGTTTTGAAGCTCAAGCTAAGGAACGTGAAGAGGGGAATGATGAAGCTCAGGGTATCGATGAAGACTTTATCGAAGCACTTGAGTATGGCATGCCTCCTACAGGTGGATTAGGAATTGGAATTGATCGTTTGGTAATGCTTTTAACTGACGCACCATCCATTCGTGATGTTCTCTTGTTCCCAACTATGAGACCAGAAGATAATTCTGATAATCCACAGGATGAATATAATAAAAAATAGATTTGTTTGATAGAAAAAGAGATGATTTTAATCATCTCTTTTTATTTGTACAAAAATGATTTGAAACATTGTTAGAGTAGCTTTTGTAAAGATTGATCACTTGTCCGATTACGTTCATTTATTAGATGGAAAATAAAAATTGAAAAAAGTTTGACCTTTTTTGACCAAAAGTGTTGACAAAGTAATTGGGCGCATGTATAGTAGTAAATGCTCAGTGAGAGAGGAAAATAGTTTGATGGTAATTAATGAAGTCACTGACTGTGAACAAGATTGATTATCTTAAATATTGCTCTTGCACTGAAATGCAAAATACTGTATTATATTTGATGTTGCAGTGATGTTTTTGCCGATTGCTAACAAATAAATTTAAAATAATTGAGTTTATCTGTTGACATTTAAAACACAACGTAGTATAGTTATACATGTTGCGTTAAGGAAGAATCAAACGGCAACAATCAAGAGTAGATCTTTGAAAACTGAACAAGATTTTGAT